>CALQCV020000001.1 GCA_943329165.2 Candidatus Nitrotoga sp. CP45
ATAGCAATCTTGTTCTTTCTACTATGAAATCTTTTGAAAATGATTTATCAAAAGAGAAATTTATTCGGGTTCATAAATCTTACATTATTAACATTGATAAAGTAGAGCGTTTCAATAGCAAGTTTGCTGAAATTGGAGTAACTAAAATTCCTTTGAGCCGTAATAAAAAAGAGGATTTGATTAAAGCTTTAGCTATTGCTTAATAAAAATCGACATTTACAGTAACTTTAATTGTTCTGTATTGTGATACCAAATCAAAACTATTCAGTATTTTCTGGATAGTTTTTTTTGTGCCTTGAATTGAAGCATCTCCTGGCATTTTAATCATTATGGTCCGAATGTATTCGTTTCGGATTCTTCCAATTGCTGGTTCTTCTGGACCAAGAACCGGAATAGTTAAGTTTTGCTGCAAAACCTGATATAACCACATCGAACCTTCTTTCAACTTTTCAAAATCTCGATGCTTTAATGTCAATTTTATCAAACGATGAAATGGTGGATAGAAATATATTTTTCTTTCATACAGTTGTTCCACATACATTCCTTCATAATCATTATTGGTCACTTGTTGAATAATATTATGCAACGGATTATACGTTTGAATGATTACTTTCCCCCGTTTTTCAGCTCTTCCCGAACGACCAGCAACCTGAGTCATCATTTGAAAACTTCTTTCAAAAGCCCTAAAATCAGGATGATACAACATATTGTCAGCATTCATGATTCCAACTAAAGAAACATTATCAAAATCTAAACCTTTGGCCAACATTTGAGTACCTACTAAAACATCGATTTCCCTGTTTTTAAAACTGTCAATTATTTTTTCAAAACTATATTTCCCGCGTGTGGTATCTTGATCCATACGTTTGATATTTTTCAGCGGAAACAATTCAGCTAATTCCAATTCGATTTGCTCTGTTCCAAAACCTTTAGTTTCCAAATCAACACTCGAACATACATGACAATTCGTTGGTTTTGCCATCGAATAACCACAATAATGACAACGCAATTGATTTTTATATTTATGATACGTCAAACTTACATCGCATTGCGGACATTGCGGCACATTACCACAAGTCATACATTCTAAAACCGGCGAAAATCCACGACGATTTTGAAAAAGAATTACTTGCTCATTATTAGCAAAAGCTTCTTTAATTTCATCAATCAAAGTCGTGCTGAAATGTCCTTTCATCTTTTTTCTGAAATAACTTTCTTTTAAATCGACCAATTCTATTGCCGGCATTTGAACTTTTCCGAAGCGTTCTGTTAAATTAATCAACCCAAATTTTCCTGAAGTAGCATTGTAATATGTTTCTATGCTGGGTGTTGCCGAACCTAATAAAACTTTTGCTTGATGCGCATTTGCCAGAACAATTGCAGCATCACGAGCATGATATCTGGGCGCCGGATCATGTTGTTTAAAGGTTTGTTCATGTTCTTCGTCAACAATGATTAAACCTAAATTATTAAATGGTAAAAACAAAGCAGACCTTGCTCCTATTACTATTTGGGCTGAGCCTGAATTTTGTACAACATTATTCCAGACTTCTACTCTTTCGTTATTGCTGTATTTGGAGTGGAAAACAGAAACTTTATTCCCGAAATGCTTTGCCAATCGAGCAACCAATTGCGTTGTTAAAGCGATTTCAGGCAATAAATACAAGGCTTGTTTGCCTTGTGCAATATTGTTTTCTATGAGTTTGGTGTAAATTTCGGTTTTGCCACTGGAAGTTACTCCGTGTAAAAGCGAAACTTCTTTATCTTCAAAAGATTTCTCAATTTCATCAAAAGCTTGTTGTTGGGCTTGACTCAAAATCAATTCGTTTTCTATCTTATTCTTCTCAAAATTTACCCGGTCTTCCTGAATAAAATATTCTTCAAAAATTTGTTTATCAACCAATGCTTTTACAATTGCTAATGAAGATTGAGCGGTTTCGGTCAAGAGCTTTACTGAAACTGGTTGTAGTTCTTGTGCTTGCAATTGAAAATACTGAAGAACAAGATTTTTTCGTTTTTCCGATTTTAAACTATCTAATAACGAAATTAGGTTTTCTTCCTTTTTATAGTGTTCATGCAAACGAATATATTTTACAAGTTTTGGCTTGTACTCTTCTTGGATTTCTTCTTGGAGGGAGATGATGTTTTTGTTTATCAACTTTTGAATAACTGGCAAAACCGTTTTCTTATTCAGGATATCAATAATGTTTTGAATATTCAAAGAACTCTGATGTTGCAAAGCTTCATATATCAAAAACTCATCATCAGTAAAAGTAGTTTCATCAATAAATGTTTCTTTGTTTTGAGAAATAATTGTTTCGCTTTCTAACAATAAGGCTGATGGTAATGCACCACGATAAACATCTCCAATAGTACACATATAATAAGACGCAATCCAAAACCAATGATTGATTTGGATTTCATTTACAATGGGTTTTTCGTCAAGGATTTGATGTATTTCTTTGGCTTCATAAAGCGTTGGTTCTTCCCGATGCAAATCGATAACTAAGGCAGTATAGATTTTGTTTTTCCCAAAAGGAACCGCAACTCGCATTCCTTTTTTAATAAATGAAAATTCTATTTCTGAAACCTTGTAAGTAAAGGTTTTAGGTAAAGAAAGCGGAACAATAACTTCAATGAAGTAATTCATTTTAAATGTCGTTATTTTTGTTTAATCCAGATCTGTGATCTACCAAAAAGTGGAATTCCTATATATCCTCGAACTATCAGTTTATCTTTTCCATCGAGTGTTATTTTACAATGATAGCTTTTACCATTTTTTGGATCAACTATTTTTCCTCCTTCATAAACATCTTCATTTTTTTTTAATCCTTTAATGATGTTCAATCCTAAAATAGGTTTGTTATGGTAATCTCCTTCACACTTTTCGCATTTAAGATGTTTTTTATCCAGTTCAAAAATCTCAATTATCTTTCCGTAAACTTTATCTTTGTATTCATAAATCTCAACAATTCCTTTTTCTTTTCCAGTTTCATCATCAATAGTTTTCCATTTTCCAAAAATAGTTTGAGAAAAACTTATTTGAAAAAACAGAAATACTAAAATTGATAAGCTTAGTTTCATGGTGTTTTGCTATCTATTTCTTTTTGTTTTTCACGTCTGATGTGATGTATAGAAGCATTTAAATCAAAGCCTATGAGCAGTACCATTGAATTTATCCAAATATAAAACATTACGATTAATAACGTTCCTATCGAACCATAAAGCTCATTATATTTTGAAAATTTTACAACCCAAATGCCAAAAAAGTAAGACGATACAATAATCAAAAGCGTCGTGACAACTGAACCAATAGAGATTAAACGTCTCTTTTTGTCGTGCTTAACACCATATTTAAAAAGGATTGATGTTGCCATTAGTATCATCAAAATGACAAAAATATACCTCCCCATTTCTATAAGTGGAATGTTATCGGACAAAACATCCTGAATTTTTGTTTTTTGAATAAAAACCTCAAAAATCACTATGGCTGCAACTGTAATTATCAATAGGAAAGAGAGCACAATTGACAATGCTAATGACACAAGATATTGCTTAAAAAATTTTCTTTTTAACGAGACATGAATATGATGTGAACTTTCAAATCCGCCAAGAATTGCATTTACACCATTGGTCATCAAAAGAACGGCCATCAAAAATCCAGTTGAAAGCAATCCGCTATGGCTGTTGTGCAATATATCATTGATGATTTTGTAAATCGCATCATAAGTTGTTGGCGGCACACTTTGCTGAACGAAACCTAAAAAGTCATTCTGAAAGCCCTTAATTGGAATATATGGAATTAGATTTAGTATAAAAAGCGCAAACGGAAACAACGCCATAAAAAAACTAAAAGCAATTGCCGTGGCTCGGTAAGAAATCTCTCCTTGAACAATTCCAGTAAAATAAAAATCCAGCAACTCATATAATGACATACCATGAAGCCAAGGTAGTTTTATACTATCTAAAAGATAGATAAGCTGTTTAATTATGGGCAGCTTATTGAATTTGTTTTCTGCTGTAGTTGACATTTAAAAGGCTTTTAAGCTTAAATCCATATTATAAACTGAATGCGTCAATGCTCCGGACGAAATATAATTCACACCACATTCTGCGTATTGACGAATAGTTTTCTCATTGATATTTCCAGATGATTCTGTTAGGCATTTATCTCCAATTAATTCAACTGCTTTTCGAGTATCTTCAAAATTGAAATTATCAATCAGAACGCGATAAACGCCTTCATTTTTAAGAATCTCTTCGATTTCGTCAAGGTTTCTGGCTTCTACGATGATTTGTAAATCCAGATTATTTAACTTTAAAAACTCTTTAGTTTTATTTATTGCATTTGTAATTCCGCCTGCAAAATCATTGTGATTGTCTTTTAGCATCACCATGTCATACAAAGCAAAACGATGATTTTCGCCCCCGCCAATTTTGACTGCCCATTTTTCGCAGGCACGAAATCCAGGTGTAGTCTTTCGGGTATCGAGAATTTTAGTTTTTGTTCCATCTAAAAGTTTTACGTATTGATTGGTCTTGGTTGCAATGGCCGACATTCGCTGCATCGAATTCAGTACTAAACGTTCCGCTTTTAAAATAGATTGTGAACTTCCCGAAACATGAAAGACAATATCACCATACTTCACTACTGCTCCATCTTCAATAAAAGTTTCAACTTCTAAAGTTGGATCAACATTTTCAAAAATCATTTTAGCAAATGCAACTCCGGCAATGATTCCAGAATCTTTTACTAAAAGTTTTGCTTTCCCTTTAGCGTTATTTGGAATACAAGCCAATGAACTATAATCGCCAGAACCAATATCTTCGCGAATACTGTTTTGTATAATTAAATTGAGTTCACTATGAAACTGTTCTTCTGAAATCATTTTGCAACTATTGATTGGCTAAAATAGTAAATATGTTGATTTGGTTATGCGTTTATCTGGTTATTTGAAAACAAATTTTTAACCAAATAACCGAATTACCAAATAACCGAATTATCTTTGCGCAACAACAGCACTACTCATGTACAAACTACTTATTCGTCCCATTTTATTTTGGTTTGATCCAGAAGATGTTCATCATTTCTCTTTTAGTTTTATCAAGTTTATTTCCAAAATTCTTTTTGTTCCTGCAATTCTAAAATCGATTTACGAAGTAAAAGACATGCGATTAGAGCGTGAAGTCTTTGGCTTAAAATTTAAGAATCCAGTTGGATTGGCTGCCGGATTTGACAAAGATGCCAAATGTTATCAAGAACTTTCCAACTTTGGTTTTGGCTTTATCGAAATTGGAACGTTGACACCAAAACCGCAAGATGGCAATCCAAAAAAACGTTTATTCCGATTAAAATCAGACAGCGCAATCATCAACCGAATGGGTTTTAATAATGGTGGCGTTGATGCTGCTGTTTTGAGATTGAAGAAAAACAAAAGTATTTTAATTGGTGGAAACATCGGTAAAAATAAGCTTACACCGAATGAAGAGGCAACTTCTGATTACCTAATATGTTTTGAAACCTTATTTGATTATGTAGATTATTTTGTAGTGAATGTAAGTTCACCAAACACACCAAATCTTCGTGAACTCCAGGAAAAAGAACCTTTAACAAATCTCTTGCGAGATTTGCAAAACTCGAATTCCAAAAAACAAACCCCAAAGCCAATTCTTTTAAAAATTGCTCCCGATTTGACTAATGAGCAATTATTAGACATTATAAATATTGTAAACGAAACCAAAATAGCAGGTGTAATTGCAACAAATACAACCATCTCAAGAGAAGGTTTACAATCGGAAAACAAGACAGAAACTGGCGGATTATCGGGTAAACCATTGACTCAAAGATCAACGGAAGTAATTCGTTTTCTTTCTGAAAAGAGCAACAAGGCCTTCCCAATCATTGGTGTTGGCGGAATTCATTCGGCTGATGATGCTTTAGAAAAATTGGAAGCCGGTGCAAGTTTGGTACAATTGTATACAGGATTTATTTATGAAGGACCTAAATTGGTATCCGATATCAACAAGGCAATACTAAAAAAAACTTCCTAACTTAGCCACTTAGTCACTCAGCAACTTTGAAAAAAATAAAAATCATAGAATGTCCGCGCGATGCCATGCAAGGTATCAAAGAATTTATTCCTACTGAGAAGAAAGTGGAATACATTCAGTCTTTACTTCGGGTTGGATTTGACACGATTGATTTTGGAAGTTTTGTTTCGCCAAAAGCGATTCCGCAAATGCAGGACACTGAAGAAGTTTTAGCACAGCTGGATTTATCACAAACACAAAGTAAATTGTTAGCTATTATCGCCAATACACAAGGCGCGCAAATCGCATCAACACATAAGGAAATTCAGTATTTAGGTTTTCCTTTTTCGATTTCGGAAAACTTTCAAATGCGTAACACACACAAAACTATTGCTGAAAGTTTAATAACGCTTCAGGAAATTTTAGAGATTGCCGATGCTTCCAAAAAAGAAGTAGTGACATATATTTCTATGGGATTCGGAAATCCGTATGGCGATCCATGGAATGTTGAAATAGTTGGCGAATGGACAGAAAAACTGTCGAAACTGGGCGTAAAAATCCTTTCGCTTTCAGATACTGTTGGAAGTTCTGCGCCAGATGTGATTACTTATTTGTTTTCGAATTTAATTCCAAAATATCCTCACATCGAATTTGGTGCCCATTTACACACTACTCCAGATAAATGGCATGAAAAGGTTGATGCTGCTTATAAAGCAGGCTGTGTTCGTTTTGACGGAGCTATTCAAGGTTTTGGTGGTTGTCCAATGGCAAAGGATGATTTAACCGGTAATATGCCTACGGAGAAACTACTCTCCTATTTTACTCAACAAAAAGCAAATACAAATACAAGTCCAATGAGTTTTGAAAGTGCTTATAATGAAGCTACCAAGATTTTTAAAGCTTATCATTAAAAGTTTACAGTCGCAGTCTCAGTTCTCAGTCTCCGTTTTAGTGGTAAACTGAATACTGCGACAGCGACTGAATACTAACTCTTGCGCTTCCTCTTAAAAAGCTTATAAACTTCAATCCACATTACGGATAAAAATCCAACTAAAACACTAAATCCAATTTGTGTTATATCAACTTTTTCAAATAAGAAAAATTTTGAAAAAACTGGAACAAACAGCAATAGAGATGTAATACCTATTGTGATTCCGATAATCATCAAAACCAAATTGTTTTTATACCTTATGGTTGTGAAAACAGAATAATAAAAGGAGCGATTCTCTAAAGTCAAAAATATATTTGAAGCTATTAAAGTTAGAAAAATTGTAGTTCTGGTATAGGCTTCAGAAAAACCTTCTTCAAAACAGTATTGATACACAAAAAGCAATCCTAAAGTAATGACTAATCCTTGAACAATACTAATCGTTATTTCTTTAAGATTAAAAAAAGTAGTGGTCAAAGGCCTTGGTTTTAGTAGCATTAAATTCCCTTCCATAGGTTCGTTTTCGTATATCACCGAGCACGTTGGTCCCATAATGATTTCTAAAAAGATGATGTGAACTGGAGTAAAAATGTTAGGATAAATCCATCCTAATGCCAACGGTATAAAAACGATAAGAATAATCGGAATATGAATCGAAATAATATATTGAATGGCTTTTTTGAGATTAATATAAATCTTTCTTCCCATAGCAATAGCATCTATCATTTTACTGAAATCATCGTCAATTAAAATAAGATTGGCTGCTTGCTTTGCAATTTCGGTTCCTTTTTTTCCCATGGCAATTCCAATATGTGCTGATTTTAGGGCTGGACCATCATTTACACCATCACCTGTCATGGCTACAATTTGACCATTATCCTTAAGTGCTTTAATAATTTTAAGCTTGGCTTCTGGAAACATTCTGGTAAAAATGCCGGTTTCCATGACTTTTATTTTCAAAGTGGCTTCATCCATCTCCATCAATTCATCACCATTTAAAACTTTATCAGCATCTTTAAATCCTACTTGTTTGGCAATATTAGATGTGGTTGCAGCATTATCGCCCGTAACAATTTTGACTTGGATTCCCGCTTTATAAAATGATTCAAACACTTGCTGAATATTAGCTTTTGGAGGATCATAAAAAGCTACTAATCCTTTAAAACTAAACTTAAATTCCTGTTGTGTTTTTGGAAAATCTATTCCAGAAAAATCAGCTACTCCAACACCTAAAACCCGATATCCTTCTTTAGCCATGCCTTCCATAGCATTTAAAACTTGTTTTTTTTCTTTATCAGATAAGTTACTGACTTCTATTAGTGCTTCGGGCGCACCTTTAGCTGCTATAATTCTTTTTCCTTTTTTGTCTTCAAAAACATGTGTCATCATTGGTGGTTTTCCTCCTAATGGATATTCATGAATTAGTTTAAAATTAGGTCGTTCATCAACCGATTCTAATTTGGCGTAGGCTTCATGAACTGCAATTTCCATAGCATCAAACGGAATGGGTTCACTTGACCACATAGCAAAACTCAAAACTTCTTCGGCTTCTGTGTTAAGTTTTTCATTGGTATCAATTATAACATTTGATTTGAAAAGATACAGTTGTGCCAAACTCATCTTGTTCTCTGTAATCGTTCCTGTTTTATCGGTGCAAATTACAGTAGCGCTTCCTAATGTTTCAACGGTTTTTGTTTGTTTAGTGATTATGCCCATCTTCATCAAACGCCACGCTCCTAATGCCATGAATGTCGCGAATGCTACCGGAATTTCTTCCGGAATGACACTCATGGCAATCGTGAGTGCTTTTAACAAACTGTCTAAAATCGTTTTTGAATGATAATAATTCAATCCCCAAACGATTCCAAAAATAACCAATCCAATAATGGACATCTTCTTAACAAAATTAGTAATCTGAAGTTGCAAGGGTGTTTTTTCTTCTTCGATAGCTTCCAAACTTTTGCCTATTTTACCGAGACTTGTTTGATTACCAATGGCTATAACTTTGCAAACCGCAAGTCCGGTCGCTACGATTGTTCCCTGAAACACTTGTTTAGCATAAGACGATTCACTTTTAAAAACTGATAATGATTCACCCGTCAAAATAGCTTCATTAACCGAAAAATCATTCGATTGAATTATCATGGCATCGGCTGGAATAAAAGTGCCTTCTTCTACTCGAATGATATCCCCTAATACAATTTCTTCGCTCAAGATTTCAACTATTTTCCCATTTCTAATAACTTTACTTTTAGGTTGTGATAATTTTTTCAAAGCATCAATAGCGTTTCTACTTCTGGCTTCTTGAAATAGTGAAATAGTAGCAACTAATACAATAGCTACTGTCATAAAAATACCATCACCATAATCTCCGGTAATATAATAGATACTGGCAGCTGCAACTAAAAGCAGAAACATGGATTCTTTTACCATTTCTAGTATCGAAATCAGTAAATGATTTTTCTGTTGATGTTCCAAAGAATTGGAACCACTTTTTGTTCTTGAGGCTATAACTTCATCATTTGAAAGTCCATTAATAATCTTATGATTTTCTGCCATTCTGAAGAATTAAGTTAGATACACTAAGTTAGTTATTTTAGATGAATTTAAATGTCTTATTTACATAAAGATTACTATATTTGCTTGCAATTTAACTACAATTCTGAACCAAGTTCAGCATAAACTAGAAATTGCAATGAAAGCACACACTACTAAAATCGTTGGAGAAGGTTTAACCTATGACGATGTACTGCTAATCCCAAATTATTCTGAAGTTTTACCGCGCGAAGTTAATATTCAGTCGAAGTTTTCGCGAAATATTACTTTGAATGTTCCTATTGTTTCCGCAGCAATGGATACCGTTACCGAAAGCGCTATGGCAATTGCTATGGCACAAGAAGGCGGTATTGGCGTACTGCACAAAAACATGACTATCGAACAACAAGCCGCTAAAGTTAGAAAAGTAAAAAGAGCTGAAGCCGGAATGATTATCGACCCAGTTACTTTGCCTTTATCAGCCACAGTTGGTGATGCCAAGATGGCAATGAAAGAATACGGCATTGGAGGAATTCCAGTTGTTGACGAAAATGGAATACTAAAAGGTATTGCCACCAATAGAGATTTGCGTTTCGAAAAAATAAATTCCCGTTCTATATTAGAAGTAATGACTTCTGAAAATCTGGTTACCGCTGCGGAAGGCACAACTTTACAAGAGGCTGAAGGTATTCTGCAAAAAAATAAAATTGAAAAACTTCCGGTAGTAGATGATAATTTTAAACTTATTGGATTAATTACGTTTCGAGATATAACCAAACTGACTCAAAAGCCTATTGCCAACAAAGATAAGTTTGGTCGTCTTCGTGTAGCTGCTGCTTTGGGTGTTACAGCTGATGCATTAGAAAGAGCAACTGCTCTAGTAAACGCTGGAGTTGATGCTGTAATAATTGATACAGCACATGGTCATACGCGAGGTGTAGTTTCGATTTTAAAAGAAGTAAAAGCAAAATTTCCAAATCTTGATGTGGTTGTGGGTAACATCGCTACTCCAGAAGCAGCATTATATTTAGCTCAAAATGGTGCCGATGCGGTGAAAGTCGGAATTGGTCCAGGTTCTATTTGCACAACACGTGTTGTAGCTGGAGTTGGGTTTCCACAATTTTCAGCAGTTTTAGAAGTCGCTGCCGCTTTAAAGGGAACTGGAGTTCCAGTAATTGCAGATGGTGGAATTCGTTATACTGGCGATATCCCTAAAGCGATTGCTGCCGGAGCAGATTCGGTGATGCTTGGTTCATTACTAGCTGGAACAAAAGAAAGTCCGGGAGAAACTATAATTTTTGAAGGAAGAAAATTCAAATCGTATCGCGGAATGGGTTCTATTGAAGCCATGGAGGATGGTTCAAAAGACCGTTATTTCCAAGATGTTGAAGACGATATTAAAAAATTAGTTCCAGAGGGAATTGTCGGCAGAGTTCCTTATAAAGGTGAATTAAACGAAAGCATGCAGCAATTCGTTGGCGGACTTCGTGCTGGAATGGGATACTGTGGTGCAAAAGATATTCCAATGTTACAAGAAACAGGACGCTTTGTTCGAATTACGGCGAGCGGTATTGGTGAAAGCCATCCGCATAATGTGACCATAACTAAAGAAGCTCCGAATTATTCGAGATAAATTAAGGAATAAGAGATAAAGTAAAAGGCATAAGATAGTTTCTTATGTCTTTTACTTTTTTTATTAAAATTAATTGAGAGTATTCTGAAAAACACTGTACGCAATCAAAAAAGTGCAGATACAGATTATCAAATTATAAATTTATGCATATTTATTAATTATACCCATATTTTTATAGGGTGTAAATTCAAATATTCATAAAAATGACACAATAAATACTTTTTTTATACGGGGTATAACTCATTTTATATATTTTTATCAAAATTTTAAAATTAAACATATGAGAAAAATTATTTTAAGTGTGATTCTAATCACGATTTTAGTGTTATCTGTTTTTTCAATTTATTTATTTCCAGAAGGTACAACATTAGGTGCTCACGTAGTTGCTCTAAAATTAGATACTGGAGATACTGCTTGGATGCTCTGCGCAACTGGACTTGTATTACTAATGACTCCAGGACTTGGGTTCTTTTATGGCGGAATGGTTGGTAAGAAAAATGTAATTAGTACAGTTTTACAAAGCTTTATAGCTATGGTAATTGTTACTGTACTTTGGGTTGTAGTTGGATTTGCACTGTGTTTCGGACCTTCAGTAGGAGGTTTTATTGGAGATCCTTCCCACAACATGTTTTTTCAGGGAGTAAGTGCTACTTCAGCATGGGAGTTAGCTCCAACGATTCCTTTTATATTATTTGCTTTGTTTCAAGCAAAATTTGCTATTATTACACCTGCTTTAATAACAGGGGCTTTTGCAGAACGCGTACGTTTTTGGGCGTATATGTTATTTATGGTATTATTTATACTATTCGTTTATGCTCCATTATGCCACATGACTTGGCATCCTGATGGAATCTTTTTTGGATGGGGAGTATTAGATTTTGCTGGTGGAACTGTAGTACACATGAGTGCTGGTTGGGCTGCTCTTGCAGGAGCTATATTTTTAGGAAAAAGAAAAGTACAAAAAGCAAACCCTGCGCGTATCACTTATGTATTATTAGGAACTGGCTTATTGTGGTTCGGTTGGTTTGGTTTCAATGCAGGTTCTGCTGTTGGATCTGGAAGCCTTGCTGCACAAGCTCTAGGAACAACTACTGTAGCTGCTGCCGCTGCCGCAATGGGTTGGGTATTCCTTGATAAGATTTTAGGTCACAAACTTTCTGCAATGGGAGCTTGTATTGGCGCTGTCGTTGGATTGGTTGCTATTACTCCTGCTGCAGGTTTTGTATCAATTCCTTCTGCTCTTGCTATTGGTTTTATAGCTAGTATTGTAAGTAACCTTGTGGTTAGTAATTTTCCAAAAGGAAAAATCGATGATGCATTAGATGTATTTGCTTGTCACGGTGTTGGCGGTATGGTTGGTATGCTTTTAACTGGTGTATTTGCCTCAAAATCTGTTAATGCAATTGTTGGTGACAATCAAGGTTTAATATATGGTGATACTACTTTGTTCTTGACACAATTGAAAGCTTTAGTCCTAGTATCAATATTTGCCTTTGTGGTTTCTTATGCCTTATTCTTTATTGTAAATAAAATTACACCATTACGAGTGAGTGAGGAAAAAGAAGAATTAGGATTAGATATTACTCAACACGGGGAATTCCTTTAAATAAATTATTTAAAATCACGCTTATTTACTGAAAATATTTTCAACAACATCTTTTTGCCCCAGATGTTGTTGATGGTATTTTCTATTGTCTTAATCAAAAAAAAACATTACTAATTAATATTTAAAAAACAACAAAATGAAAACAACGACAACAATTTTAAAAAAGAATTTTTTACAAATAGTCGGATTTTGCTTAATGGCAATATATGCCGCAAATGCACAAGAAGGCACAACAATATTACCTGGAACTACTTTCGCAGGATCAGCTGATTTTTATTATAAATATGACTTTGCAGAAGTAGATAACAGTTATACCAGTTTTACACATTCTCACGATTCCTATGAAATTGGTATGGCTTCCATTGAAGCTTCTCACAAATTAGGAAAAGCCTCCATATTTGTTGATTTAGGTTTTGGTTCAAGAGCAAGCGAATTTACATACAACGATGCTGAAAATACTTTTATGATTAAACAAATGTATATTACCTATGATTTTTCGCCTAGTTTTAAAGTAACAGCTGGCAGTTTTGGTACTCATATCGGATACGAATTAGTAGATGCCGTTGATAATAAAAACTACAGTATGTCTTATGCTTTTACAAACGGACCATTTTTCAACACAGGAGTTAAAGCCCAATATACCACTGGAAAGTATAGCTTCATGGCAGGAGTTACTAATCCAACAGATTTTAAAACTGCTAGCGAGGCGGGGTCTAAAAATAAAACTTTTATTGGTCAAATTGGTTATGTTGCAGACAAAGGTAGTGCTTACTTAAATTTCACTTCGGGAAGCGCTAATCCTGCATCTGACAAAAACAAAACCCAATTTGATTTTGTTGGTAGTAGAAAATTAAATACTAACTTGACTCTAGGTTTCAATGGAACGTATGCTATGGTTGAGGATGACATTGATAGTGATCTTGATGCTAACTGGTTTTCACTTGTAGGTTATTTAAACTATGCCTTCAAAGGTAAATGGAGTGTGGCTTATAGATTAGAGTATTTTGATGACAAAGATGGTGCTATCTATGGAGCAATGCCAAGCATCATAGGCAATACGCTATCTTTTAATTATAAAGAAGGAAACTTTACTTTTATTCCGGAAGTTAGATTTGATTCATCATCAGAAGATATTTTTAGCAAGAAAGATGGTAGTGCCGCAGGTTCTACTGCTTATGTTGTATTAGCAACAACCTATTCTTTTTAAAAAATACAATAACCAAAGGAACACAAATTATAAAGGCATAAGTTTAATTACTTGTGCCTTTATTCATTAAATCCCAGTGTAATTACTTGGAGTGATTTGAAGCAATTCAGCTTTGACTGCATCTGAAACTTCTAATGTTTTAATGAATGCATGAATAGCTTCTTTGTTGATTACCGAATTAGTTCTGGTCAACCCTTTCAAAGCTTCATATGGATTTGGATAACCTTCTCTTCTTAAAATGGTTTGTATTGCTTCGGCAACAACTGCCCAATTTTTCTCTAAATCTTCAGCGAATTTTGATTCATTTAGTAATAGTTTATTCAGGCCTTTTAAAGTGGCGTCAAAAGCGATTAGTGTGTGTCCGATTGGAACTCCAATGTTTCTTAAAACCGTGCTGTCAGTAAGATCACGTTGCAATCTTGAAATCGGTAGTTTAGCCGATAAGTGTTCAAATATCGCATTAGCAATACCTAAATTGCCTTCCGAGTTTTCGAAATCAATTGGGTTTACCTTATGTGGCATGGCTGATGAACCAATTTCTCCTTCCTTGATTTTCTGTTTGAAATAATCCATCGAAACATAAGTCCAAATGTCTCTGTCTAAATCAATGACAATATTGTTTATTCTTTTCAAAGCATCAAAAAACGCAGCAAAGTGGTCGTAATGTTCTATTTGCGTGGTTGGAAATGAATATTGCAAGCCAAGTGTATTTTCCACGAAAGTGGTTCCAAACTGCTTCCAATCTATGTCGGGATAGGCTACATGATGTGCGTTAAAATTTCCGGTAGCACCTCCAAATTTAGCAGCAAACGGTATATTAAACAATAAACGCATTTGCTCTTCCAAACGTTCAACAAAAACCAAAATTTCCTTTCCTAAACGTGTTGGCGAAGCTGGCTGACCATGTGTTCTGGCCAACATCGGAATGTCGTTCCACTCCATCGCCAGTTCTTTTAGTTTTGAAATTAATCCAATCAATGATTTCAAATACACTTCCTGAAACGCTTCTTTTGTAGATAACGGAATGGCGGTATTGTTAATGTCTTGCGAGGTTAAACCAAAATGAATAAACTCTTTGTATTGCGATAATCCCAAGGCTTCAAATTTTTCTTTAATGAAATATTCTACCGCTTTTACATCGTGATTTGTAATTTTTTCAGTGTTTTTTATCCATTGCGCATCTGCGGTAGTAAAGTTTTTATAGAGATTACGCAGGCTGTCAAAAACAATTGGGTTTACTCCTTTTAGCTGTGGTAAATTAGCTTCGCATAAAGCAATGAAGTACTCCACTTCTACCAAAACTCGGTATCTGATTAGCGCTTCTTCAGAAAAATAATTGGAAAGTGATTTGGTTTTACTTCGATACCTTCCGTCAATAGGAGAAACGGCGTTTAATGGTGTTAGTGACATGTGTAGTGTTGTTTATTCTGAATTTATTTCAGAATCTTTTTGTAAGTTGCAAATTTAGGTAATCCTAGTTAGAAAATAGAGTAAAGAGAATAGAAAATAGATGATAGATAAAAGAGGAAGAGAAGATAGACTATGCCTTATCTTTTTGTCTATTCTCTTTTCAATAATTTTTCTCTTAATAACGGAACACCATCAGTAGCATTCATAGCAATAATTTCTAACTGATTTTGTAAATTATTTATACTTGCCGGTCTGGGATCTATATAGAAAACAGGAACTGATGGAATTGCATAATGCATCAAGCTTGCTGCTGGATAAACTTGAAGTGATGTGCCAATAACAGCTACATAGTCGGCTTGCTCTATGATAGTTATTGCTTCTTCTAAAGCTGGAACCATTTCACCAAACCAAACAATATGCGGACGCAATTGATTGTCTTTATCATCAACATCGCCAAGTACTAAATCGTGATTCCAATCTAATATATATTCTTCGTTTTTGGTGCTTCTTACTTTTAATAATTCGCCATGCAAATGCAACACTTTAGAGCTTCCGGCTTGTTCGTGAAGATTGTCTACGTTTTGAGTAATAATGTGGACATCAAAATCCTTTTCCAGTTCGGCTAACACAATATGACCGTGATTTGGTTTTACTTCGTGCAATTGTCTGCGTCGTTGGTTATAGAAATCCAAGACTAATGCTGTGTTTCTATACCAACCTTCGGGAGACGCCACATCCATAACATTATGACCTTCCCAAAGTCCATCTGCATCACGAAAAGTTTTGAGACCGCTTTCGGCAGAAATTCCCGCGCCAGTTAATACAACTAGTTTTTTCATTTTTTTAATTTGGACATAAAGCTACGCATTTTTACTATTTTTGCCAAAAGGATTATCAATGATTGACTTAGATTACCTAGAATACCTAGAAGGATTTTTAACCGATAACCGCAAAGAGCGATTTGAAACCGTATTAGCCAATAGAACCAATCATTTTACCATTGCAGTCGAAGATGTTTTTCAGTTTCATAATACGAGTGCGGTGATGCGCAGTTGCGAAGTTTTTGGCATTCAAGAAATTAGTATTGTAGAGCAACGCTTTGGCAAAAACATTGATAAAGAAATTGCTATGGGTGCGCAGAAATGGGTCGATATCAATAAGTTTGAAAATATCTCTAATTGCATCCAAACACTAAAGGATAAAGGTTATCAGATTATTGCCACTACACCACATAACGATTCATGTTTGTTGCATGAATTTGATGTAACCCAAAAAAGTGCGTTATTCTTTGGCACCGAAAAAGAAGGGCTTTCTGAAGAAGTAATGAGCCAAGCTGATGGTTATTTGAAAATACCGATGGTTGGTTTTACGGAGAGTTTGAACATATCTGTTTCGGCTGCGATTATTATTCAGGACATCACCACTCGTCTACGCCAATCAAATGTTAATTGGAAACTCACTGAAGAAGAATTACTAGAAAAAAGATTGCTTTGGGCAAAGAATACGATTAAGGATATTAAACGGATTGAGGGAAGGTATTATAGTGGTAGTTAGAAGTTTCAGTCTCAGTCGCAGTCTCAGTTTGCAAATTGTGTAATTTATTAAACAGTTTTATGGATTTTAGAGAGTTATTAGCATATCAAAAAGGTTTTCGTTTGGCAATGGAGATTTTCAATGTTTCTAAATCATTTCCACCCGATGAGAAGTATTCATTAACAGATCAAATAAGACGATCCTCAAGAAGTGTTGGTGCTAATATTGCAGAAGCTTATCGAAAAAGAAGATATACTAATCATTTTATTAGCAAATTAACAGATAGTGATGCGGAAAATTCAGAAACTAATGTTTGGCTTGAATTTGCTCATACCTGTGAGTATATAAGTGAAGAAGCTAATAACAATTTAACTGAAAAAATATAGAAATTGGCAAACTAATTAATTATCTGATTAACAATCCAGATGAATTTGGTAGTAACTCAAAATAGAAATTGTAGTAAATAATAAAACTGAGACTGAGACTGAAAACTATTTCTTCTTTAACACCTTATATTGCTCGTAACATTCGCTAATAGCATCCATAATTTGTAAATCGTTTGCGGTTTTGATAAACTCTTCTGAATAACTACAACGAGTTAAGATTTCGGCAATTTCTTTTTTATCGATACCAAGAAGAACGCCAAGTGTTTCTCTGTCAAACTTAGATTCTAAAAGATTCCTAACGGTATCATCCTTTTTCATCTGTTTGAGCTTCTTGAGCTCGTTGGTCTTCTTGCCAAAGAAATTATAAAGCATATCGGCAGGATTAAAGATAGAACCTAAGACTCTGGTGAAAGCTCCAGGCGAAGTATCACCTGTTTCATATCCTTGTGGCAAACCGGAAATACTGTAGCGGTAATTTTCTCTATCGGGAATAAGTTTTGAATCTATTTCAAGATAACCTGTTAAGTCATATTTTTTGACAATAACTTCTTCTAAAGCAATGGCTTTTTCAGTCAGCAATAATTTAGCAGTCCCATTTTTCAGCCAGTCATTGGTCACTTTTACTCGCAAAGATTGATAACCTAGTAAAGCGATGTGCAGCGTATCATTAACGCTAACTTCCAATTCAAAGTATCCTTTTATATTTGTTGTAACTCCTTTTACCTTATTAATGTTAATAACGTTTGCATTGGAAATGGGCTGCAACGTATTATCGTTGATAATTGTTCCTGTAACTTTTTGCGTTAACTGATTGACTTGCGCGATGGCACTCAAAGAAAATAGGAAGAAAAGTAGAACCGTAAAATATCTCATAGCTAATTTTGATGGTTTAAAAGTATGAAACTCTTTTAAGAAATGGTAAAGTTTGGTGTCAGAATTAGAACAAAATTAACAAAAGGATAAAATTCTAAATGTCAAACCATAAATTCCAAATAAAAAGCAAATTAAAAAGTTCAAAAAAAAGCAAAAAAAACTCCGATTTTGTTATGAAATCGGAGTTTACAAGAAATGCCAAATTATTGTAATTTGTTTTTTAATTTTTGAGATTTAACTCTTTCTTGGTCTTCTGCTTTTAGCAGCTTCAAATGAACGACCGGCTGGCTTATCACTTGAACCTTCTGAACGTCTTGGCGCTCGTTCTTCCCGTTGTGCAGCACCTGGTTCTCTTTTTGGAGCTGCGCTATCACGATTAAAACCACCTTCTCTTCTTGGTCTTTCTGAACTCGAACTTCTTTCACTTCTGAAACCACCTTCTCTTGGAGCTGAACCTCTATCGCTTCTGAATCCGCCTTCTTTTCTAGGCCCGAAACTTCCTCCACCACCTGAACTTCTTCCTCCAAATCCGCCTGAGCTTCTTCGTTCACCGCCACCACTTCTTCCGTTGTGATCACGTCTTTCGCGGCTTCCACCATCGTTTTTAGAAATTTCAACGTTGATTCTTCTGCCATTCATATCATATCCGTTAAGGATTGACATAACTTTATCTGTGTGTTCTCCGTCAGTGTTAAAGAACGAGAAACCTTCTTTAACATCAACTTTGAATACGTCATCGCGACCTAAATCAAGCGTATCTTTTAAGAAATCTTTCAATTGCATCCAATCGAAATCATCTCTTGAACCAATGTTTACGAAATAACGAACAGGATCTCCGGCTCTTATTTCTCTTGGTTCTGAACTGCGTTCACTTCTTTCTCCACCTTTTTCTCCAGATAAATCACGTTTCTTTTTATAGTATGCAATAAATCTATTAAATTCAACAGAAACCATTTTTTTAATTAATTCTTCTTTTGATAAACCATCGAGAACTTCGTTGATTGCCGGTAAATAGTTGTCTATTTCATGGTCAACTTCAGTATCCTTAATTTTATTAGCTAAGTGTAATAATTGGATTTCGCAGATTTCAATTCCACTTGGAATCGTTTTCTCTTGAAATTTTTGTTGGATGATTCTTTCTATAGAAGAAATTTTACGCAACTCACTTTTAGTGATGATTACGATAGATGTTCCTAATTTTCCTGCTCTTCCTGTGCGGCCTGAACGGTGAGTGTAGGTTTCAATTTCATCCGGCAATTGATAATTTACTACGTGAGTGATATTATCAACATCAATTCCACGTGCCGCTACGTCAGTCGCAACAAGCATTTGGATTTGTCTTCCTCTAAACGATTTCATTACACCATCACGTTGTGCCTGAGATAAATCTCCATGCAAGGCTGCTGCGCTGTATCCATCTTCAATTAACTTTTCTGCAACCGCTTGTGTATCACGTTTTGTTCTACAAAAAACTACTGAGAAGATATCCGGATTAGCATCAGCTAATCTTTTTAAAGCTTCATAACGGTCACGAGCATTCACACAATAAAATTCATGAGAAACCGTTGCTGTTCCCGAGTTTTTACTTCCAACTGTAACTTCAGCTGGATTATGCATGAATTTCTTGGCAATACGCGCCACCTCTGCAGGCATAGTTGCCGAGAATAACCAAGTGTTTTTTTCATCTGGAGTGTCAGATAATATCGAAACAATATCATCATAAAACCCCATGTTTAACATCTCATCTGCTTCATCAAGAATACAGTAACTGATGTTTTTAATGTTTACAAGACCACGATTAATCATGTCCTGCATTCTACCCGGAGTTGCCACAATTACTTGTGCTCCGCGTTTAATCTCTCTGGCTTGTTCTGTAATGCTAGCACCACCATAAACTGCCACTGTATGTAAACCTTTTACATATTTTGAGTATTGTTTAATCTCGTTGGTGATTTGTAAGCAAAGCTCACGCGTTGGTGATAAAATTAGCGCTTGAGTACTTCTGTCTTCAGCATCAATTTTTTGAATTAGCGGAAAACCAAAAGCTGCCGTTTTCCCTGTTCCTGTTTGTGCTAAAGCGACTAAGTCTGTGTTTTGTTCCAATAAGACTGGAATGGCTTTTTCTTGCACTTCTGACGGATTCTCAAATCCTAGATATTTGATCGCCAGCAGTAACGATTCATTCAGACCTAATTGTTCAAATTTATTCATATTGTATTTTAAAATTTGGTGCAAAGCTAAGTTTTAAATACCATAAAAACTAATTTGTTTAGTTTTGATAATCAGCGTATTATGTTCTAGTCAGAAGATGGAGGAATGGAAGATGGGAAATAATAAGGAAAAGAAGTTAATATTTTACACAGAAACTTTCTTCTTCCTACTTCTAGCTTTCATCTTTATTTTAGAAAATCAACCAATTGCTTCACTGCTATACCACGATGACTGATGGCGGACTTCTTCTCAATTGTCAGCTCGGCAAATGTTTTGATGTAACCATCGGCAACAAAAATTGGATCGTAGCCAAAACCGTTGGTTCCAATTTTTTCTTCAATGATTTTACCTTTGATAATGCCTGTAAATAGAGTTTGATTTCCGTTAAGGTTTAAAGCAATAACCGTTTTGAATAGAGCCGAACGATTGGATTCCTCCTTTAGATTCGATAATAATTTATCTATATTATCATTCGCATCTTTTTGTTCGCCAGCATATCGGGCAGAATGAACTCCTGGTTCACCATTCAAAACTTCAACTTCTAATCCAGTATCATCTGCAAAACAATTATACCCGTACTTTTCGGTAACATAATTTGCTTTCAGAATAGCATTTCCTTCGATCGTATCGGCTGTTTCAGGAATTTCTTCAAAACAGCCAATGGCTGAAAGACTTAAAATCTGAATAGATTCTGGTAGTAAAAGTTGTATTTCCTTTATTTTATTTTGATTGTTGGAAGCGAAGACAAGTTGCATTTTTGGTAATTTTAATTTGCAAATATAATCTTTGAAAAGCTCATAAAACATAACTCGTTAATCATAAATTTAAATAATAAATTATTACTTTTGCACCGACTAAAAGACAAAGTGATTATGGTAAAAGATTTATTCGAAAGAATACAAAGCAATAAAGGTCCACTAGGAAAATGGGCATCTCAAGCCGAAGGATATTTTGTTTTCCCAAAACTAGAGGGAGAACTTGGTCCAAGAATGACATTCCACGGAAAAAATATTTTGAATTGGAGTTTGAACGATTATTTAGGTTTGGCAAATCATCCTGAAGTTCGTCAAGCAGATGCTGATGCCGCAATAAAATATGGAGCAGCTTATCCAATGGGCGCCCGTATGATGTCAGGTCATACTGATGCTCATGAACAATTAGAAAATGAACTGGCTGCTTTTGTCCAAAAGGAATCAGCATACTTATTAAACTTTGGTTACCAAGGAATAATGTCGTGCATTGATGCTTTGGTTACTAAAAACGACGTTATTGTTTATGATGTTGATGCGCACGCATGTATCATTGATGGTGTTCGTTTGCACATGGGAAAACGCTATACATACAAACATAATGATGTGGAAAGTATGGAGAAAAATCTTCAACGTGCTACCAAACTTGCTGAAGAAACTGGCGGTGGAATTTTATTTATTACTGAAGGTGTTTTTGGAATGCGAGGGCAACAAGGAAAGTTGAAAGAGATTGTAGAAATGAAAAAGAAATACAATTTCCGCCTTTTAGTTGATGATGCTCACGGATTTGGAACATTGGGAAAAACTGGTGCTGGTGCCGGTGAAGAACAAGGTTGCCAAGATGAAATTGACGTTTACTTTTCTACGTTTGCTAAATCGATGGCAAGTATTGGAGCGTTCATTGCTGCTGATGCAACTATTATCGATTACTTAAAATACAATTTGCGTTCACAAATGTTTGCCAAAGCGTTACCAATGATTCAAACAGTTGGTGCATTGAAAAGGTTACAATTATTACGTGATAATCCCGGATTGAAAGACAAACTTTGGGTAAACGTAAATGCTTTGCAAAGCGGATTAAAAGCGAAAGGATTCAATATTGGCGATACCAACACCTGTGTAACACCTGTTTATCTTGAAGGAAGTGTACCAGAAGCGATGGTTATGGTTAACGATTTACGTGAAAACTATGGCATTTTCTTATCGATAGTTATTTATCCCGTGATTCCAAAAGGAATTATCCTGTTGCGTATGATTCCAACATCCTCTCACACTATATCAGACATTCATGAAACGTTGACAGCTTTTGAGATTATCCGTGAGAAATTAGTAAACGGAACATATAAGAAAATTGCTGATGCTACTAAGGTAGATTTAGATGCTTAAATAATTTTTTGAGTTACAGAAAAACAAAAAACCATTCGTCGTCGCGAATGGTTTTTTTTTATGAAATCAAGAGTACAAATTATTTATTCAATACCTTAATATTTGACTGGTCAATTTGAAATGCATTTACAACTGAATTGTAATCTGATAAATCCACAGCAACTTTCATTTTATTTGAAAAATAACCTGGGATAATTACAATTCTGAAGGTTTGATTAGTAATGTAACTTGGCGTTAAAGTCAAATCATAAGTTCCGCCAGCATAAATCGTAAAATCTTCTTTGCTGAAATCAAAATCGTAATCCAACTCACCTTCATTTAAGTATAAGGTCCTTGGAATTAATTGCCATATTGGCGTACTAGAATCAATAATTCCTGATAATCTGTAAATTAGGATGACATCTGAAGGATAAATTTGAGGGTTTAATGTCTGATAAATTGAATAACTGTTTCCTCCGTCAAAACCAAAATTAATATTTCTAAGTTCAAATACTTCACTTATGGTATCGTTATCAGTAGTATCATCGTTGCTAGTGCTACATCCTTCTAGCGTTATCATCCCGATAAAAGCTAAAATTAGAGTAAATTTTTTCATAATAAATTACATTTAAGACCTGTCTGCCGACAGGCAGGTTAATGATATTTACGTTTAACCAATATTGATGCCAAACTTTAATTAAAACAAATAATTGTATTTTTGAGCCACCATGGGAAGAAACAATGCTAAAAATATTAAAGCGCATAACGATAAGCTGCACAAAGCACAAGACAAAGAAAAAGCCAAAAAATCTGCTCGAGCTGAACAACTGAAAGCTATTGTGAAGAAGTTTAACGAGGATAAATCAAGCGAATAGAAAAACCTCACTTTTCTGTGAAGCTTTTATTTAGATCCCGATTGCTATCGGGGTAAGCGATTGACACATTTTTTCCATAGCAAAAAATGGTTCTCTGCTTACATATTTCGTCGATACTGCCCTCCTACTTCAAACAAACCAGCAGTAATCTGTCCAAGTGAACAATATTTAGTAGCATTCATCAACACTTCAAAAATGTTTTCGTTATTAATCGCAGCATTTTGCAAGGCTGCTATTTGCTCCTCTTCCTTGTCGTGATAGATTTTGTGCAAATTATCCAAAGTTTGTATCTGCACTTGTTTTTCTTCTTCGGTGGCACGAATCACTTCAGCAGGTAAAATGGTTGGTGAGCCTTTAGAACTTAAGAAGGTGTTTACTCCAATAATTGGGAATTCTCCCGAATGCTTTAAGGTTTCATAATACAAACTTTCTTCCTGTATTTTACTTCTTTGGTACATAGTTTCCATAGCGCCAAGCACTCCGCCACGTTCCGTTATTCTGTCGAATTCCAGTAATACAGCATCTTCAACCAAATCGGTTAATTCTTCTATGATAAACGAACCCTGAATCGGATTTTCATTTTTGGCTAAGCCCAATTCTTTATTAATAATCAATTGAATTGCCATTGCTCGACGCACACTTTCTTCCGTTGGTGTTGTAATTGCTTCGTCGTACGCATTCGTATGTAGCGAATTACAGTTATCATAAATTGCATACAAAGCTTGAAGCGTTGTACGAATATCATTGAAATCAATTTCCTGAGCATGTAAGGAACGTCCCGAAGTTTGAATGTGGTATTTCAACATCTGTGCTCTTTCATTGGCACCGTATTTATTCTTCATGGCTTTCGCCCAAATCTTGCGCGCTACTCTTCCGATTACAGCATATTCCGGATCAACTCCGTTTGAGAAGAAGAACGATAAGTTTGGTCCGAAATCGTTGATATCCATGCCGCGACTCAAATAATATTCCACGTAAGTGAAACCATTCGATAACGTAAACGCTAATTGCGTAATTGGATTCGCCCCAGCTTCAGCAATATGATAACCTGAGATTGAAACCGAATAGAAGTTACGTACGTTTTTATGAATAAAATATTCCTGTACGTCACCCATCAATCGCAAAGCAAATTCGGTAGAGAAAATACAAGTGTTTTGCGCTTGGTCTTCTTTCAAAATATCAGCCTGTACCGTACCACGAACTTGCGTTAGCGTTTTTATTTTAATATCCTGATAAACATCCGTCGGCAAAACCTGATCACCGGTAACTCCAAGCAGCATCAAGCCTAAACCATTGTTTTCTTTTGGCAATTCTCCATTGTATTTTGGTCTTGGCAATCCTTTTTTCTTGTAAATTTCGTTGATTCTTTCTTCAACTTCCACTTGAAGGTCATTTTCTGAAATATATTTTTCACAGTTTTGATCAATGGCAGCATTCATAAAGAATCCCAATAACATTGGTGCTGGACCATTGATGGTCATCGAAACTGAAGTCAATGGGTGGCACAAATCAAAACCGGAATACAATTTCTTAGCATCGTCCAAACAACAAATAGAAACTCCGGCATTTCCGATTTTTCCATAAATATCCGGACGCAAATCTGGGTCGTTTCCGTACAAAGTCACACTATCAAAAGCGGTTGAAAGACGTTTAGCAGGCAAACCTGCGCTCACATAATGGAAACGCTTGTTCGTTCTTTCTGGTCCACCTTCACCGGCAAACATACGTGATGGATCTTCACCTTCTCGTTTAAACGGATATAGACCCGAAGCAAACGGAAACTCTCCAGGGACATTTTCTTGCAGGTTCCATTTTAAAATATCACCCCAAGCCTGGTATTTTGGTAGCGCCACTTTTGGAAGTTGAGTATGCGATAAGCTTTCGGTATGTGTTTGAATTTTGATTTCCTTATCACGAACCTTAAAGCTATACACCGGATTTTTATATGTTTGAACCTTGTCATTCCAAGTAAGGATTATTTCCCAATTGAATGGATCAAGGTTCATTTTTACTCTGTCAAATTCTTTAACTAATAGGTTTAGAAAATCTTTGTTATCATTATTGAAATCCAATACATTAATATCAATTCCAGCTTTGTTAATTTGTGCAGGTTTTTTCGCAACACTTTCTATGGTTTTATAGATTCCGTATAACTTTTGCGCAACTTCAACTTGTGCTAAAACAATCTCGTCATACTTGCGGTTGTTCTCAGCTATTTCAGATAAATATCGGGTTCTGTGTGGCGGAATAACAAAAATCTTCTCACTCATTTCACGGGTAATCTGGAAAGTAGATTTTAAATCGGCTCCAGTTCTTTCCACAACTTTGTCCATCACTTTTTTGTAAAGTGTGTTCATTCCTGGGTCATTGAACTGTGAAGCGATTGTCCCAAAAACAGGCATATCATCCGGAGTTGTATCCCAAAGATTGTGATTGCGTTGGTATTGTTTTTTTACATCGCGTAATGCATCTAAGCCACCTCGTTTGTCAAATTTGTTCAAAGCCACCACATCGGCAAAATCAAGCATGTCGATTTTCTCTAATTGTGTGGCTGCCCCAAATTCAGGCGTCATTACATATAACGCTATATCAGAATGATCCATTATTTCAGTATCCGATTGTCCAATACCTGAAGTTTCTAAAATAATAATATCATATTTAGCCGCTTTCAGAACCTGAATCGCTTCGGCAACATATTTAGACAAAGCCAAGTTAGACTGACGTGTAGCCAACGAACGCATATAAACTCTAGAATTATTAATCGCATTCATTCTGATTCTATCTCCTAATAAAGCACCGCCAGTTTTACGTTTTGATGGATCAACTGAAATCAATCCAATAGTTTTTTCTGGGAAATCAATTAGAAATCTTCTAACCAACTCATCAACCAAAGAAGATTTTCCAGCTCCACCGGTTCCTGTAATTCCAAGGACTGGAATCTTTGATGTTTCATTCATCATGTGAATATCATCAAAAATTGGTTTGGCTATTTCCGGAAAATTCTCTGCAGCAGAAATTAAACGTGCAATCGCAGTTGGATTTTTATCTTCGATAAGTTTTAATTCACCATTCAATTCATTGCCAATAGGATAATCGGATTGCTTCACCAAATCGTTAATCATACCTTGTAATCCCATCGCCCGACCATCATCCGGAGCATAAATTCGGGTAATTCCGTAGGCTTGTAATTCGGCAATTTCGCTTGGCAAAATTACTCCGCCTCCACCACCAAAAATCTTGATATGACCTGCGCCTTTTTCCTTTAACAAATCGAACATGTATTTGAAATACTCATTATGCCCGCCTTGATAGGAAGTCAAAGCAATGGCATTTGCATCTTCTTGGATGGCTGTATTTACTACTTCTTCTGCGCTTCTATCGTGACCCAAATGAATAACTTCAACACCTGTTGCCTGTATAATTCTTCGCATAATATTGATAGCAGCATCATGGCCATCAAAAAGAGAAGCTGCGGTTACAATTCTTACTTTATTTTTAGGGATATACGGTTGTTCTTGAACCATTGTTAAATAAGTGTCTGTTTTAAGGGTGCAATTTAAGGATTTTTCAAAAAATGGACTACTAATTAGTACAAAACATAAAAATTAGTTTTATTAAAAATCTAAGCAAAATAAGATTAGATTTGGACTACAGAATCATTGAATTTTAAGTGTCAAATGAATAAAATTGTCATACTCATCCATTGCCGAGATCAAAAGGGAATTATAGCAGCTGTTACCAACTATATTGTATCGATAGAGGGAAATATCATTTATCTTGACCAACATGTAGATGGTGATCAAGATGTGTTTTTTATGAGGTTGGAATGTGAGTTTGCGAAAGACCGTTTTAATTTAGAAGACATCAAAAATAACTTTCAGAAAAACTTAGCAAGTCCTTTTTCGATGTCGTGGTCAGTTCAGCTTCAGGAGAGAAAACCGAGGATGGCCATTTTTGTTTCTAAATACGATCATTGTTTGTATGATATTCTTTCCCGATATAGTACTGGCGAATTACATGTTGAAATTCCGATTATTATCAGCAATCACAATGATTTAAGCGCTGTAGCCGAACGATTTTCTATTCCGTTTCATTGTATTCCTTTTAGTAAAGAAAACAAAGAAGTAGGTGAAAAAGCGCAGCTAGAAATTCTAAAAGAACACCAAATTGATTTCATTGTTTTGGCGCGTTATATGCAGATTATTACTCCAAATTTGATTGAATTGTTCAAAAACAAAATCATCAATATTCATCATTCATTTTTACCAGCTTTTCCGGGAGCAAAACCTTATCATTCGGCATTTAATAGAGGTGTCAAAATTATTGGTGCCACGAGTCATTATGTTACAGAAGAATTAGATGAAGGACCAATTATCGAGCAAGATATTACGCGGGTTACGCACAGTCATTCTATCGAAGACTTTATCATGAAAGGAAAAGATTTGGAACGTATGGTTTTGGCAAGAGCAATTAAACTTCATGCTGAAAGGAAAACCATGGTTTATAACAATAAAACGGTGGTTTTTTC
>CALQCV020000002.1 GCA_943329165.2 Candidatus Nitrotoga sp. CP45
AACAATCCAATTTTACCACCTTTTGAGTAAGGCTCAATCAAATCGATTACTTTAATTCCGGTGAATAACACTTCTGTAGAAGTTGATAAGTCTTCAAATTTTGGTGCCTGACGGTGAATAGAAACTCCATTAGCTCCGTCTTTTGGCAAATCACCTAAACCATCAATGGCATCGCCAATAACGTTAAATAAACGTCCGTAAATATCAGCTCCGATTGGCATTTGTATTGGAGCACCTGTAGCTTTTACAGCAGTTCCTCTACTCAAACCATCTGTTGAGTCCATAGAGATTGTACGTACTGTGTTTTCACCAATATGTGATTGCACTTCAAGCACCAATATTGAGCCGTTTTTGTTACTGATTTCTAGTGAGTCATAGATTTTTGGTAGTTCAACATCTTTAGTGTCAAATACTACGTCTACTACTGGGCCAATGATTTGGGAAACTTTTCCTATTGCTTTTGACATTGTTTATGTATTTATTAAATAGCTGTTTAGGTTTGAATAAAAACACTCTTTTTTCAGAGCGCAAAGATAATTTTTATAAATCGAATAATCAATAATTATTTTATAAAAAAAGGAAGATTTTTTTTCCCCTTGCTGTAAACAAAAAACATCCCTACGAATGGGGATGTTTTGATTGTAATAAAATATGTTTTTTTATAATACAGGAGGAAACATAATTCTGTAATCTGAAAATTTTACTCCTTTAAAATTAGAACCATATCTGAGGTTTATAGCTTTCAAGAATTCATTTGCTATTGCGGCATATCCTCTTGGAGATGGATGAATTCCGTCGAGTGAAAAAGCACCGCCTGTTGCATAGGTTGAATTTATAGTATAACCGCTATCTGAAAGACCTGTTGTGCTTAATTTTTCCATAATTAATTTAGCATCTACAAAAGCTAAATCATTTGCAGTTGCCGCAGCTTGTATTGTTGTGTTATAACCATTTGTGGCCACTTCAATTTCTATAACTTCTGTTGGCAATAAAATATATCTATCTGGAAGAGGGAAAGTAACTCCTAGTTGTCCTAATAATGATGGAGCAGGTGATGCTATTCCGTCTTGAGCAACTGACGGAAGTCTTCCTATTCTTGTTGCAGCACTTAAACAAATCAAATCAGTTGGTACTGTTTGTCTTGCTCGACCGAAAACCTGACCTAATAAAGTTCCTTGAGCAGTTGCTTGAGGCGCAGGAACACCTTGTAATATTAAACCTTGTGTGATAACCTGACCTAATGGCACTGTTAAATCTGTCAAGGTTTCATCAACCATTAACATAGGGTTATTACCTGTTGTAGCTAAAAGATTAATTCTATTACCTTGACCTAAAACAGTAAGTGCATTATGCAATGGTCCATATAATTGCGCATTTAAATTATTAACTTGATTAACACTACTAACAGTTAAATTATCTTGGGTTAATTGGTTATATTTAACTACATAAAAATAAGGCAATGTTGTTACGTTCGGTAAATTGGCAATTACGCCTTTACGTCCACCAGCTGTCATTTGAGAAATAATACTATTATAAGCATTATCAAAAGTGCCCTGCGGTGTTAATGGATTAAGTGCTTCGTCTCCACCAGCAGTAGCGTAACCTAATTCATCATTCCCACCAATCCATAATGAAAAGAAAGTTGGCGATTGGCTCAAAGCGTCGGCAACAACTGTTGTTCCAGCGCTTGATGCGAAACGAGCAAAATATGGGTTTCCAGCTGCGCTTCCATAACCAGGAGTTAGTAAATGAAAACTTTTTGCTCCAGGAATTCCCATGTTATTAAATGTGGTGCCCACAGAAGCAAAAGTTGTAGAAGCCATTTGATTATATGGCGGTAATGCAACTGACGATGGAGAAGGAAGAAGCCCTGGACCAGCTGGCGGAACTAAATACAATCTAGGAGTGTAAATAGCACTCCCTAAAAACCCGCCAACATTATCTGCCATAAAAGGCGTAGTAAAATCACCACCCCCAACTAAAGCAAATTGTTGCGCTAAAATATTTGGATAGGCTCCTTTTTGCCCTTCAATAAATAAGGCGCTATCACTAAAACCAGCCGCAAAAGAATCTCCAAGCGCCACATATTTTGAAAAAATTGCTGATCCTGCTGTTAAAGGCAATCCATCTGATGAGTTAGTTTCAACAACTGTTTCATCATCACTGCATGCTACGAAGGTTAACGAAACCAATAGTAGCCATTTGAAATTTTTTATCATAATATTTTAAATTTATTAATGTTGATTTTTTAAGGCGTGATTGTTAAAGAAACGAAATATTGTTGTCCAATAAGTCCTGCTCCAATTACTTGACCGTATTCTTTCCCGCCAATATTTGTTGCTCCAACTTTTAGAATTGATTTCAATGATTTTAAAGTATAGTTCGCTTGCACATCAATTACTGTTGCTTCGTCAATCATACCGTCAGCAAAAGTAGATTCCCATAAATATTCTGAATTCCATCTAGCGCTAACAGAAAGTCCTAAATTTCCAATCAATTTATCATTGCTTAAAGTACCTTTTACTCTATGTTTAGGAGTGTTGAAACTCGCTTCAAAATCTACGTCTTTTCCTTGGTCAAATTCAAAGGCAGAATAGTTATAGTTTCCACTAAATTCAAAATTTTTGTAGATTTTTTTAATTAAACCTGCACCAAAACCATATGATTTTACCTCTCTTTCGGTATTAGTATAAAGTTGATACTCTCTTGAGTCTCTATTCGCAAGAGCAGATGCCGAAGTATTGGTTGCAATATCTGGATTAGTAACGGCTGTTCCGTAATATGGCGTGAAAACATTCACATTTCCGATAAAATCATTGTAAATGTTATAATATCCATTAATGTCTAATGAGAATCCTTTAACATTGGCTCTGTATCCTAGATCAAATGCTTTTACTTGTTCTGGTTTAATTAAATCTACATCTGCTTTTACTAACAATTCAGCTGCATTGGCTAAACCTGCCGGAGGACCAGATCTATAGGCGGCATCAAACAATAGATAAGATTCTTTTGTAAACGAATTATAATAAGCATCGTTACCGTTTAATATTTTCGAATTTGAACCCAAAATAGTTTGTCCTTCAGATGAAATAGTAACGTCGTTAACTCCATCTGTCCTTGTTTCAGAAAATCTAGTTAAGTTATCCGGTGCAGAACCAATTAATACTCTGTTTCCAATATCAAATCCAATGTATTGATCTTGTGTAGTTGGGTTTCTGAAACCTGTTTGGAAGGAACCTCTAAGGTTATGATTCTTTTCTTTGTCTAAAGCATAAACAAATGAAAGTCTAGGTGAAAAATTACCATCGAAATTTTTAGCTTTATCATATCTAACCGATCCAGTTAACTTTAATCGGTCATCCATTAACTTTTTCTGAACTTGAGTATAAACCCCATATTCATTGTAATTTATAGCACTTTCTGCATCAGTATAAATTCTTCCGAAAGAGTTTAATTCATAGACTCTGTAAGAACCTCCTACTTGAATTTCGGCTGGTTTAAATAAGTCTCTGAAGTTATAATTGGCATCTGAATGATAAATTCTTGAATTATCAACCAACTTCGAACCTGTCAATACATTTGGGTCAGCTATTACTTTATTAAATGCATTTTTGAATGCTGGAGTTCCCGGAGCTAATCTTCCGTTATCGGCTATGCTTCTTGCATACGCGTGCGCCTCAGCAGGAGTTGTACCTACACCGGGAGCCAACCCTAAAGTTGCGGCTCCAAACGCACCACCATAATCAGCAAACCAATCTTTATCTGACTTCCATATTCTATTGATGTTGATTGCTGTAAAAGTCATATCATATGATTTTCCTCCATCTTCATTTATAGTATATCCTCTAAGAAAAAAGTTTTTACCTTTCAATTCAATTTTATGCTGCTGCATAAAGAATCCATTCAAATTATATCGGCTAGCACCTTGGTAAACTGAATTTCCAAAACCAAATTTAGATTGCCAAATAATTTCGATATCGTTTGCCCACGGTTTAAAATGTAATGAAAAATCGATTTTTGCATTTCTAACCTTACTTTCTGTTAAATCAGTTTCGTTATATCCTGTTCTGGAAATATCTATGTTTGGCAATAGATTATAAGCTGCAGATCCAAAAGCATTTCTGCTTTTAAGGTTAACAGCAACCTCATCTCCGTAGATGTTTATACCGTTATAGCTTGGGTCATTCCTATTTACTCCTGAAACTTCATCGCCTTTTGCGTCAATACCGTTATAATTAGTAGCATACCAATCCGTTCCTTTAAAAAATGTAAAGTTGGCTTTAGCTGCAAAATGTTTATCAAATGCATGAGCCACTCTTATCCCATAATCGTAAAAATTATTTACTCCCGCTGCATTTTGTGACGTTTGCCCGAATTTAGCATAAGCCGTAATTCCTTGACTCGTCCATGGATCCTTGCTGTTCATGAACAATATTCCATTAAATGCATTCGCACCATATAATGCTGAGGATGCTCCAGGAAGTAATTCCACGCTTTGTACATCTATTTCTGAAACCCCAATAAGGTTACCCAAAACAAAGTTTAATAGCGGGGAAGCATTATCCATTCCGTCAACTAACTGCAAAAATCTAGTGTTGGCAACTGTAGCAAATCCACGAGTATTAATCGATTTGAAAGACAAACTACTCGTATTCATTTGAACTTCTTTTAGATTTTCCAATCCGTCATAGAAGGAAGGAGCTGCCGCTTTTTTGACATCTTTTACAGTAAATCTTTCTACCGTAACTGGCGACTCTCTAATTCGTTCTGGTGCTCTCGATGCAGAAACAACTATTTCGTCTAGTTGATTTTCTTCATCATTTAATACTGCGGTAACTTTTTGATTGTTTGAAGAAACATTAACTTTCTTTGTCCCAAAGCCTACACTCGATATTTCGATATCAAAAGGAGGCTTTTTAGTGGTTGCTAAATTAAAATTCCCATCACTGTCCGTAATTGTTCCGGTACTTTCACCAGCCACCTTAACATTAGCTCCAGGAACTGGTTGGTTCTTACTGTCTTTTACCGAACCCGCTATTGAAGTTTGCGCATAGGTAATGCCGCAAAAAAACAATGAAACGATAAATAAATAAATCTTCATTTGGTTATAATTTTGTTGGTTTAGGAGGCCAAAGTACAAATATTTCTTTTATATTATTAAAAAACATTCGGTATTTTTATTAATAATTTATTTTTTAGTTTTCTTAATGATAATATGGTATTGCGCATTTTTTAAGTTTTTATTAACGATTCGGCATTATTACTAAAAAAAATACCAGACGCACATACAAAACGAAACTTTCATTAAATTAATCCTAAAATTTTAAGCGAAAAAAAAGCGAGACGGTGTCTCGCTTTTTAGCCATTTTATGTTGATAACTATTCTACCGTAACCGATTTTGCCAAGTTTCTTGGTTGATCAACATCGCATCCTCTCATTACCGCAATATGGTAAGATAATAATTGTAAAGGAATGGTCGTAATCAGTGGTGATAATGCATCTGATGTTTCAGGAATTTCGATAACATGATCGGCTAATCCTTTTACTTGTGTGTCACCTTTAGTAACAACAGCAATAATTTTTCCGCTTCTTGATTTAATTTCTTGGATATTACTTACTACTTTGTCATAATGCCCTTGTTTAGGAGCAATAACAATTACTGGCATTTGCTCATCAATTAAGGCAATTGGTCCGTGCTTCATTTCGGCTGCAGGATATCCTTCTGCGTGAATGTATGATATCTCTTTAAGTTTCAAAGCACCTTCCAATGCTACTGGAAAATTATAACCTCTTCCTAGGTATAAACAGTTGGTTGCATCTTTAAATTTGGCTGCTATTTCTTTAGCCTTTTCATTAGTTGACGCTAATGCTTCAGCTACTTTTTCCGGGATAACTTCTAATTCTTGTAAATAACGATGGAAATCAGAATTTGAAAGTGTTCCTTTGGCTTTTGCCAAACGTAAAGCTATCATCGTCAATACCGTTATCTGAGTTGTAAAAGCTTTAGTTGATGCTACTCCAATTTCCGGGCCGGCATGAGTATAGGCGCCTGCGTTTGTTTCTCTTGAAATAGAGGAACCAACAACATTGCAAACTCCAAATACAAAAGCCCCTTTTTCTTTGGCTAACTTAATTGCGGCCAAAGTATCAGCTGTTTCTCCCGATTGTGATATAGCAATCACCACATCATTTTTATTGATTATCGGATTTCTATATCTAAACTCTGAAGCATATTCAACCTCAACAGGTATTCTAGCAAACTCTTCTATAACATATTCGGCAACTAATCCGGCGTGCCATGAAGTACCGCAAGCTACGATTAGGATTCTATCGGCATGAAGAAATTTTTCTAAATTGTCTTCAACACCAGCCATTTGGATAATCCCCTGATTTGCCAAAAGTCTTCCTCTATAAGTATCCTTTATAACATTAGGTTGCTCGTAGATTTCTTTCAACATAAAATGATCGTATCCGCCTTTTTCAATTTGCTCCAAATTCATTTGAAGTTCCTGAATGTATGGGTCGACTAAAGCACCGTCTTTTATTTTTCTAATTTTTAATGGCTTGTTCAATCTTACGATAGCCATTTCCTCATCTTCTAAATAAATGGCATTGGAAGTATATTCAATAAAAGGAGAAGCATCTGATGCAATGAAAAATTCATCCTCTCCAACTCCAATTGCAATTGGGCTTCCTAATCTTGCCACAATAATTTCGTCTGGATTTTCTATATCGAAAACACAAATAGCATAAGCTCCAACAACTTGGTTTAAAGCAATTTGAACTGCCTTTCCGAGCTTAACATTTTCTTTCTTTTTTACGTCTTCGATTAAGTTAACCAAGACCTCGGTATCGGTATCTGAAGTAAAAGTATACCCTCTTTTGAGTAATTCTTTTTTTAATGGCTCATAATTTTCAATGATTCCATTGTGGATGATCACTATGTTTCCTGAATTGGATACATGCGGATGTGAATTGATATCATTTGGAACGCCATGAGTTGCCCAACGGGTATGTCCCATTCCAATGGTAGCTTTTGAGGAAGCTATATCCTTTGCCTTGTCTTCGAGGTCAGAAACCTTTCCTTTGGTTTTAACAATTTTAAGGTCATTGCCATCACATAACATGACTCCGGCACTATCATAACCTCTATATTCTAATCTTTTTAACCCTTTTATTACTATTGGGTATGCTTCTCTAAATCCGATATAACCAACAATTCCACACATTACAATGACTATTAATTAGGTTTTGTATAATAAATTTTTAGCTTCAATCTTTTATTGTCCGGAACAATAGGACTGGTTCCATATAAAACAGTTCCCAACTGATTCAACACCGACATTGAAGGTGCGCCATCGAAGTTGGTATTTGGAGTTCTTAATTTAGAAAGACCAATACTGTTGATGTTTTCGGTAACCGCTAATCCAAAACGAACATTGGTAGAATCATTTTTAACCAGATTCCTAACGTAATTTGTAATTGTTATTTTATATTTACTGCCTTTATTTGTTATAAATCCATCTGTGCCTCTTATCTGCTTTACCGCAATTCCTTTGTTATTTGCGAGAAAACCTCCAAAAACAGCTTTGTTATATTTTGGATAAAGACCATTGGAAGTTGGGTCATACAAATAGTCGACAATAGCTTTTTTGTTGGTCAAATCATAAAGATAGATCCGACCGGGTTCAAAAATCAACTTATCCAAATCTGGATTTGAGTTTCGCATTCTACTTTTGTCAATATTAAACGTCAAATTAGCTTCATTGATTAACCATCCTTTTACTTTTATTTCATCAATCTCATCTGAAATACCATTTGGAGTCTCATTGACAATGTACTTAGGATTTTCATCACTGATAGCAAGGTTTTCATTAAAAGCAGGATTTAGCGTGTATCCTTTTAAGTCCGATGAACCAAACAAATCTATGAAGGCCATTGCGCCTTCTCCTCCTTTTAAATATATAGTTGACGCTTCTTGCGAACTATTGGCGGCATTCAAATAATCAATATTTTCGTTAGAATTTTGTAATAAACTAATCGAATTTCCACTAAGGCTTAACGGAAATGATTTACTTACTCTTTCCTTCCTATATTCATTTACAGCCGGCGTAGTTGCAATATCAGGAGTTATTTGGTCTTCCTTGTAAAATATAGTAATTTTGCCAACTCTGAAATTAAGCATTGCCATATTTCCCGGATTTCCGTTTTCAACTTTAAAATAAATTCCTCTAAAATAATTTTTAAATGAGGCATTGTTAGCTAATTGACCTGATGGAGCATTTAAAATTTTATCATAAAAAACATCGGTTCTCAAATGCAATCGCATTGAAGGGACTGATCTCGGAGAAGGGGTTATTAGAGTAACACCGTCCGATTCATAGGTTTTTAATGCATGTTCTCTTTTGTCAAAATAAAAATTCTCGTTTTCACGATCATCGGTCGAATTATTCAACAAAACAGGAATTTTATTATTATCAATCAAACTATTTTGATCGGTATAAAACAATTGTTGCTCTGTTAAAGATTGAGCGGGATCTAAATCTCTTAAATAATAGTTAGATTGATAAACGCTCAAATTAAACTTCGAATTCTGTGTCGAAACAGTTTGGTCATATGGTTTTACTCCAAAAATTGAATCCAATGTGTAGGTGCTCACTCCAGAGGTCGTGTTTTTTTCTACGAATTTCTTGAAATAAGGAATGTCCAAAACCACACTATCAATTACCGGAAGATCTTCATAACGTGTTGGGTCGGTATTATTGAAAACAGGATTTATAGTTGATAGTTCTAGCTGAGTTACAAAGTTGGCTTGTGTAGTTCCAAAAACAGAATTTGAATAAAACCCAAGTGGGTTGATCGGTAAATTATTTGAGGCAATTGCCCCTAGTTTTTGATTATATGCTTTAACGGTCCAAGAAGTACTGTCAACATCAAAACCGAAATAGTCTTCACCAACTATGTCAGTTCCTAATTCATTAAAATCTTTGTCGCAAGACGCGAAAATTATAGTTATTAATCCAACAATTAAAATTGGGCGTAAAAATGTTTTTTTGTACATAAAAAATTTTCTATTTTTTTAAGAAAGCATCCCTTTATAAAAGTTCGTGTATGCTTCGGCCATTTTGTCTTTAGAGGCGAAAGATAAAAAAGGTTTTTCTGAAGATTCTATAAATTTTGTTAAACTTGCCGACACGTTTTCAGAGGCAATAATCACACCATCCGAATGGGTAATCGCTGCTTTGATAAGGTTTTCATAATTAGGTAATTCTAATTCCTGAATAGCGTCTTGAGGAACGCCGTCAAACTTAATTTTATTTATCATTTCGGTATCCAAACTACCATCAAAAGACTGACTGTATACGGAAGTAACGATTTTAGTTTCCGAAAACAACGCTTCGTCTTTATAATAATGCTTCATGTAAATAGGCAATAAACTCGCCATCCAACCATGAACATGAATAATATCCGGAACCCAATTTAGTTTCTTAACAGTTTCTACAACTCCTTTGGCAAAGAATATTGCTCTTTCATCATTATCCGGATAGAGCACGCCTTCTTCATCACTAAATGTGGCTTTTCTCTTGAAATACTCGTCATTATCTATAAAATAAACCTGTATTCTTTCTTTCGGGATAGACGCTACTTTGATTATCAAGGGCATATCCAAATCATTAACTACTAAATTCATTCCTGACAAACGAATTACTTCGTGTAATTGATGTCTTCTTTCATTAATATTGCCATATCTAGGCATAAAAATTCTAATCTGTCCGCCTTGATCATTTATCATTTTGGGAACATCATACGACAGTAAAGAAACCTCATTTTCAGCCAAATAAGGCACCACTTCAGATGATACATACAATATCCTCTTATCTTCCATAATCTAATCTACTTTATTTATTGGCAATAAAAAACAGGCAAAAGTACAAAAATTTATGCAGTTATTTATGAAAATGGTAAGTTTGCAACTCATTTACCGAAAGCCAATGCTTCTTTTTAACACTCAAAACGAGTTAGTTTCTTATCTCAATTCTGTTTCAAACAAAGAAACGAAGATTGGTTTTGTACCTACAATGGGTGCGCTTCACGAGGGACATCTTTCATTATTGGCAGAAGCGCTACAAAATAACTCATTGGTTGTCGTAAGTATTTTTGTCAATCCAACACAATTTAACAATGCTGAGGATTTGGCAAAATATCCGAAAACATTAGACAAAGACATTGAGAAAATAAAAACCGTTTCCGATACTGTTATCGTCTTTGCACCTGGCGTCGATGATATTTATGAAGGAAAAACGGTTTCGCAACATTTTGATTTTGATGGATTAGAAAATAAAATGGAAGGCAAGTTTCGTCCCGGACATTTTGAAGGTGTTGGAACTATTGTAAAACGCCTTTTCGAAATAGTAAAACCTACCAATGCCTACTTTGGAGAAAAAGATTTTCAGCAATTGCTGATTGTCAAAAAATTGGTTGAAAAAGCCAACATGTCCGTCAATGTAATTGGTTGCCCAATTCATAGAGAATCTAATGGATTAGCCATGAGTTCGCGCAACGAAAGATTATCAGATGTTGAACGAACAGACGCAGCTATCATCTATAAAACTATTTCGCAAGCTAGGAATTTATTCGAAACAAAATCGGCATTAGCAGTATCCGAATATGTTATAAAAACATTGGAGAAGCACAGTAATTTTGAATTAGAATATTTTCAAATTGCCGACGAAGCAACCTTATTGCCTTGTATCCGAAAAAGCAAATCCAAAAAATATCGCGCTTTCATCGCAGTTTTTGTTAACAAAATCAGATTGATTGATACGATTTCATTAAATTAATTTACTTTTACGCCATGCAAATTGAAGTAGTAAAATCCAAAATTCACAGAGTAAAAGTTACTGGTGCCGATTTAAATTATATAGGCAGTATTACTATTGACGAAACCTTAATGGAAGCGGCAAATTTTATTGAAGGCGAAAAAGTTTCCATCGTAAATGTTAATAATGGTGAACGTTTTGATACCTATGTGATCAAAGGCACAAAAAATTCGGGTGATATTATACTTAATGGACCAGCAGCACGAAAAGTTCAAAAAGGCGATATTATAATCATTATGTCGTATGCTTTAATGGATTTTGAAAAAGCAAAAAATTTCAAACCTTGGTTGGTTTTTCCAAACGAAACCAATAATTCCCTGACCTAAAATCTCTTGAAAAAACAAATCGGTAAATGGTTGACAATTCTCATTCCTCTTTTAATAGGAATCGCAATCATATACTATCAATTTACGAGTTTAACTGCTGAAGAAATTGAGAAGATAGAAATCAGTTTTGAAAAGGCAGATTACTACTATATTTTACTCTCGCTACTGATTGCCTGTACCGGCTATTGGTCAAGAGCGTATCGCTGGAAATTTGCGCTAAATCATTTGGGTTATCAAACTAAATTCTCCAGTAATTTATCTACCGTTTGTATTTCTTATTTGATGAATCTGACTGTTCCTCGCTCTGGCGAAATTTCGCGTGCTGCCTTATTAAAAAAATACGAAAACGTTCCTTTTGACAAGGCATTTGGAACCATAGTTGCCGAAAGAATCGTCGATTTACTCATCTTTTTTCTTTTTGTATTTATTGGTTTTGTTTCTCAGTTTGACAAAATTTATGAATTTCTTTTGAGTCAGCATGTGTCGTTGCAATCCCTTATTATTACTGGATGCGTTGGTACAATAATGTTCTTTATTTTTATCTTAATTTGGATTTATGCCGAATGGGAAATCATCTTAAAGTTAAAGAAAAAATTATCCGGATTGGTGGAAGGCATTACTACAGTATATAAAATGAAAGAAAAATGGAAATACATTTTTCATTCTTTTTTTATATGGTTTTCCTATTTATTGATGTTTTATGTGGCCATCTTTGCGCTTCCGGAAACCTCAGAAATCAGTTTTGACATCGTGATTATGGGCTTTATATTTGGCAGCTTAGCCGTAGGTTTTACCAATGGTGGATTAGGTGCTTATCCATTTTCTATTGCAGTAATTTTTTCCCTTTACGGAATTACAAAAGATGTAGGCACCGCTTTTGGATGGCTGGTTTGGACATCACAAACTATTTTGGCAATTCTTCTCGGATTGATTTCCTACGTTTTGCTTCCTGTTTTGAATAGAAATAAATAATTTTGTTATATTGCTAGTCCATTTAACAAAGTTCTATTTTATTTGTACTGTCATGAAAAGAAATATCCTGCTTTTATTTTTCATCTATTCCAATGCTGTTTTTTCCCAAAAAGTAATCGATACCATATCGTCTAAAAGACTAAACGAAGACCGTGAAATTACTATTGGTTTACCACCTTCTTACGAAAAAAACTCATCCAAAAAATATTCTGTTTTAGTATTGTTGGACGGCGATTTTCTTTTTGATGCTTTTCAGGGCGCGTTGAGTTATGGCAATTATTGGGACGATTTGCCTGAAGTTATTATCGTTGGGATCTCTCAAAATAAAAATAACGAACGCGAAACCGATTGTGCTGTCAATGAAAATGGTTTGCCAACAGAAAAAGGAGAAGCTTTCTTTGAGTTCATTGGCTTGGAATTATTACCTTATATAGAAAAAAAATATAGAACCGCTCCGTTTAAAATAATTGCCGGCTTAGATACTACCGCTGGGTTTTTAAATTGTTATCTCTACAAAGACGTTCCGCTTTTTGACGCCTATATTTCAATGAGTCCGGAACTCCCGGCAAGAATGGAAGAACAGCTTCCGGATAGATTAGCAGCCATTCAAAAACTAATTTTTTACTATCATTCTTCAGGCGATGGCGATATGAAAAAAATGCGTACGCGAATTATTGCTTTAGACGAAGTCTCCAAAAAAATAAACAAACCAACACTCAATTACAAATTTGACGATTTCAAAGGAGCTTCACATTATTCTTTGGTTTTAAATTCTATTCCAAGTGCTTTGTATCACATATTTTCAGTTTACCAACCAATTTCAACTACAGAATTTAACGAAAAAATCGCCGTGCTTCCATCAGGATATGTCGATTATTTGATTAAAAAATACGAAGTGATTGAAAAATCTTTTGCGCTAAAATTACGCATTCGTTTTAATGATTTTAAAGCCATAGAAGCAGCCATACTTAAAAACAAAGCCTATCCTGAGTTTGATAAATTGGCGCAATTAGCCAAAAAGAATTATCCTAAAACAATGCTAGCTGATTATGAAATGGGGCAGATGTATGAAAAAAAAGGGGAAAATGCAAAAGCTATAAAATCTTATATGGTCGCTTTTCAACGTGACGAAATTGGCGATTTGACAAAAGACATGATGATTGAAAGAGCTGATGAATTGAAAAAATTATTGCCTAAAAATGGAAAAAAAGGAAAAGAAGAACCTGTTGTAGAAGAAACGCCAATAACAGACGCGCCAACGGAAGCAGTTCCAACCGATACACCAGCAACCGAAGAGAAAAAGCAAGAATAATCCTGAAATAAATTCAGCATAAATGTCGAAAGTAAAAACTACTTTTTTTTGTCAAAATTGCGGCGCACAATATGCCAAATGGCAAGGCCAATGTAATTCGTGCAAAGAATGGAATACGATTGCGGAAGAAATTATACAAAAAGAAGAAAAAGCGAGTTGGAAACCTTCAAGTACCGATTCTAAACGAGTTTCAAAACCACTCCGTATAAAAGAAATTGATTCCACACAAGAAGTTCGAATGGACAGTACTGATGGCGAATTAAATCGTGTACTTGGTGGTGGAATTGTTCCGGGTTCACTTATTCTTTTAGGTGGAGAACCAGGCATTGGAAAAAGCACATTACTGTTACAGATTTCTTTAAAATTACCCTATAAAACCCTATATGTTTCGGGCGAAGAAAGTCAGAAACAAATCAAAATGCGCGCAGAAAGGATTAATCCTAATAGCGATAATTGCTATATTTTAACCGAAACCAAAACCCAAAATATCTTTCGGCACATAGTTGAAACCGAACCCGATATTGTCATTATCGATTCGATACAAACCTTGCATACCGATTATATAGAATCAACCGCAGGAAGCATTTCTCAAATTAGAGAAACTACGGCAGAGTTGATAAAATTTGCCAAAGAAACCAACATTCCGGTTATTCTGATTGGTCATATTACCAAAGACGGGAATATTGCCGGACCAAAAATTTTGGAGCACATGGTCGACACCGTTCTCCAATTTGAAGGAGACAGAAATCATGTATATCGAATTTTGCGATCACTAAAAAATCGTTTTGGTTCTACAGCCGAGTTAGGTATTTATGAAATGCAAGGTTCCGGCTTGCGCGAAGTTTCTAATCCGTCAGAGATATTAATTTCGCATCGGGAAGAAGAACTTTCGGGAACAGCGATTGCTTCAACAATGGAAGGTATGCGGCCTTTGATGATTGAAATTCAAGCTTTGGTTTCGACCGCAGTTTATGGAACGCCACAACGAAGCACCACAGGTTACAATGCCAAACGACTGAATATGATTTTGGCCGTTTTAGAAAAACGTGCCGGTTTCCGTTTGGGGACAAAAGATGTTTTCTTAAATGTGACTGGTGGAATTTCGGTTGATGATCCAGCGATTGACTTGGCTGTTGTTGCTGCAATTTTGTCTTCCAATGAAGATATTGCTGTAGGCAAAGATGTTTGTTTTGCGGGCGAAGTTGGACTTTCGGGTGAAATTCGTCCAATAAATCGCGTAGAGCAACGCATTCAGGAAGCTGAAAAATTAGGGTTTTCAACGATTTTTGTTTCCAAATACAATAAAATTGCCACCAAGTTTCCCGGAATAAAAATAGTATTGGTTTCCAAAATTGAAGAAGTGGTGGAACAATTGTTTGGGTAAGGGAATAATACTATGAAAAACAGGAAGCAAAAAAAAGCAATTCTCTACCTAAAAATGTGCGGAGCTATATTACTGCTTGGTTTAGTATTGCTTTTTGCTTTTCGAAATACGGTTTTAGATACGGTCGTTCATCGCATTGATGCCAAACTTGAACGCGAATACCAATGCAATCTTACGATTCAGACAGCCGAATTTCATGGCTTGACTAATTTGGAATTTCACGATATTAATTTGGTTCCTCAAGAAAAGGATACTTTAGTAAAAATAGGCGAATTGAAAACCAGCATTAGTTTCTGGAAACTTTTAGTCGGTGATATTCAATTGGGAAAACTAGAAATCAATGAAGGATTTATTCAATTGGTGAAAACCAAAAACGGTAGTAATTTTGATGCTTTTCTACATTCCAAAAAAGAGAAAGATTCAACAGCGGAAGTGAATTGTGCGAAACTTTTAAATCGTATTTCTTCTAAATTAATGGACTTGGTTCCAACAGACATGCAAGTCAAAGGCTTTGCTTTCAAAATAAATGATAAAGGCAACAAAGTAGTTTTTGATTTTAACCAATTGGCCTTAACCAATAAAAAACTCACCACTTTAATTCAGGTAAGTTCGGATAAGTTTTCACAACAATGGAGCATTAACGGTTTCGCCGATCCAAGAGATAGAAAAGCCGATTTGACTTTTGCCAATGCCAAAAATGACACTATCAGAATTCCATATTTTGATAAAAAATTTAATCTAAAAAGCGGTTTTAAATCCATTCATTTTAACTTAGAAAATTTAGCAATGAGTAGTGGCGAACTGCATATTGATGGCTATACTTCAATTGAAAATTTATTTGTAAATCATGCCAAAATTGCAAGTAAAGACGTGATAATAAGAAAAGCCCGTTTTGATTATCACTGGATCTTTGGCGAACGTTTTATTGCTTTGGACAGTACTTCTACAGTACAATTAAACAAAATAAAATGCCAACCATATCTATCGTACACCAACGAAAAAGATAAGGTTTATGCACTCAAATTGAAAATTCCAAAGATGAAAGTGCAAGATTTTATAAGCTCATTACCAACAGGATTATTTCGACATTTTGAAGGCATGGAAGCGCAAGGTAATTTTAGTTATGCGTTGAATTTTGAATACAACAATCACAAACCAAATAATGTGGTTTTTGAAAGCAAACTCAAACCTGAAGGACTAAAAATTACGAAATATGGTGAAGCCGATTTGAATAAACTCAATAGTGAATTTGTCTATCGCGCTATTGACAAAGGTGTTTTGCAACGCCCAATTACTGTTGGTTTGGGAAATGGGAATTACACACCTTTACCACTGATGTCTCCTTATCTAAAAAAATGCGTGTTGACAAGTGAAGATCCTTCTTTTATGACACATCGCGGATTTATAAATGAAGCCTTTAAAGAATCGATTATCAAAAACATCAAAACCAAGAAGTTTACACGTGGCGCCAGTACGATTAGCATGCAGTTAGTGAAAAATGTTTTTCTGACACGTGAAAAAACATTGTCAAGAAAACTTGAAGAAATTCTGTTGGTTTATATTTTGGAAAACAACCATATCAGTCCTAAAGACCGAATGCTGGAGGTGTATTTTAATGTCATCGAATGGGGACCAAATATATACGGGATCGCCGAAGCATCTCAGTTTTACTTCCAAAAAAAGCCTTGGGATTTAAACGTAAACCAATGTTTGTTTTTGGCAACAATAATTCCAAATCCGAAAGGGTTTATGGCAAAGTTTGACACTAACAACAGGTTAAAACCAGCAGCAAAACAAACTGAAAAATTCCTGACCAACCTAATGTTCAAACGAAATATTCTAACGGCTAATGACACTATTGGGAATTTTCCTTTGGAGATTTCAGGTCAAGCCAAATTTTTTCTAAAACAAAAACCGACGACTATTGAATCAAATACAACTCCGATCGAAGAATTTGAATTTTAATTTTTCGGTTTAATGCGGTGAATTTTATAACTTTACGAAAAATATATTTAACTATGAAAAGAATTATACTCTTTATAAATTTACTTTTTATTTCATTGTCTTTTGGACAAACCATTGCTTTACAAAGTTTTGCTACAGGTTTTTCTTCTCCTGTTGAAATAGTTCATCCTCCAAATGATGTTCGCTTTTTTGTATTACAACGATTTGGTTTAATAAGGATACTAAATCAAAATGGAACTGTAAATAATACTCCATTTCTTGATGTTTCAACCTTAATAAGTACGAGCCCGGGTAATGAAAGAGGGTTATTAGGTTTAGCTTTTCACCCCAATTATGCAACCAATGGAATATTTTTTATCAATTACACTGATACTGCAGGCGATACTGTTATAGCTAGATACACTGTAAGTACAGACCCCAATGTAGCCAATACAACAGCCACAATTTTAATGACGATTGATCAACCTTACTCTAATCATAATGGAGGTTGTATAAGATTTGGTCCCGATGGTTATTTGTACATTGGTATGGGCGATGGCGGAAGTGGTGGTGATCCGAATGGATATGCTCAGAATCTTACAGTTGATAACGCTAATCCAACTCGTGTTTTTTTAGGCAAAATGTTACGAATAGATGTTGACACAACTGATGGGTTATTAAATTATGGTATTCCTGCAACTAATCCATATGCTACAACTCCAGGTATTAAAGAAATTTGGGCTTTTGGTTTGCGTAATCCTTGGAAGTTTTCATTCAATAGATTAAATGGTGATTTATGGATTGGAGATGTTGGACAACTTGACATTGAAGAAGTGAATAAAGTACCGGCTCCTTTACCTACAGGTTTAAATTTTGGATGGCGTTGTTATGAAGGGAATTCAGCCTACAATACTTCGGGCTGTGCTGCAATGTCTACTATGGTTTTTCCTGTAACTCAGTATGATCATTCAACAGGATGTTCAATAACCGGTGGCTATTTTTATACGGGAAGTATGTATCCAAATTTCGCCAATAAATATTTTTACACCGATTATTGTGACAACAAAATAAGAACTTTAAATGCATCAAATGTAGTTACAACAACTGATTCCTTCACAGGAGATTTTACCGCATTTGGTGAAGACATCAACGGAGAATTATATGTTGCAGGTATTTCGAATGGTATCGTTTATAAAATTATAGATTCTTCGCTTGGTTTAAATGACTTTACTAAAAACGGATTAAGCATTTATCCAAATCCGGCAAAGACCGAAATTTTTATAAAAAACAGTTATGAAACTGCACTTTCAAAAGTGAAAATTTTTGATTTAACAGGCAAATTGGTCTTGACTAAAGCAGTTGAGAATAACGAAACAGCACCTTCTGTAACTATTGCAGCCTTATCTAGCGGGCTGTATGTGATTACTGTTGAAGATGTAACGGGAACTCTTTATCAATCTAAGTTAATTGTTGAATAATTAAGGCGCGGGATTCGGTATTAATTCCTGAATTTTATTGATTTCATTGATAACTTCTTGAGTCAAGACGGTTTCAAAAGTAGTAATATTTTCCTGAAGCTGTGCTGTAGTTGTGGCGCCAATTATGGTCGAGGTTACAAAAGCTTGTTTGTTCACAAAAGCCAAAGCCATTTGGGTTAAAGTCAATCCGTTTTCCTGTGCTAACTTTTGGTAAAGCTGTGTTGCTCTAATACAATTTTCATTCGAATATCGGGAAAACTGCGGGAACAATCCTAAACGTGACGTTGGTAATATTCCATTCAAATGTTTGCCTGTCAAAAAGCTAAATCCCAACGGAGAATAAGCCAACAACCCAACATTTTCACGCATACCGATTTCGGAAAGACCTACTTCATACAAACGGTTTAGTAACGAATAGGGGTTTTGAATCGTAACAATTCTAGGTAAATTATGTTTCTCGCTTTCGCTGATAAATTTCATCACACCATACGGATTTTCATTCGAAACACCAATATGTTTTATCTTCCCTTCTTTGATTAAGCCATCACAAACTGTCAACACTTCAAAGAAATTTTCCTGCCAATTGGTATCAATTTTGGAAATACCACGCTGTCCAAACATATTCATGACGCGCTCCGGCCAGTGCATTTGATACAAATCGATATAATCGGTCTGTAGATTTTTTAAGCTTAAATCAACCGCTTCGTGTATGCTTTTCTTTGAAAAATCAAGAGGATTTCTGATGTATTCCATTTTTCTGTTTGGTCCTGCAATCTTTGTAGCAATAACCAAATCATCTCTTTTCCCCGATTTCTTTAACCACGTTCCAATATATCTTTCGGTAAGCCCGAGAGTGGCTTCGCGAGCCGCAATCGGATACATTTCAGCAGTATCAATAAAATTAATGCCTCTTTCAACAACATAATCCAGTTGAGAATGCGCATCGCTTTCAGAGTTTTGTTCACCGTACGTCATGGTGCCTAGGCAAATTTTACTGACTTTTATATCGGTATTAGGTAACGTAGTGTAGTCCATTTTTTAAATTTGAAACCGTTTTTGTGGCACAAAAGTAAAATATTGTTGGCGTTAAAACCGTTTGATTAACACATTTTTTGGAAACGTTTACAATAAAAAAAGTTCAAAGCCTAAACTCTGAACTTTTACTATTGGCTGATGCCTAATGGCTTTTACCTATTCCTTAAAACTCATTCAACATCTTAGAAATCTCGTCTAATTTTGGTGTTAGAATAATTTCAATTCTGCGGTTTTTGGCTTTACCTTCGTTATTGTCGTTGCTCAATAACGGCGCAAATTCGCCTCGCCCAGCTGCGGTTAAGTTTTGTTTCCTGATTCCGTTATTTTCAGATAAAATATTCACAATAGCTGTGGCTCTTTTGGTTGACAAGTCCCAGTTATTTTCGATGCCGCCACCAATATTTCCGAGAATTTTATCGTTATCTGTATGTCCTTCAATCAGGACGGTAATATCCGGATTTTGAGCCAATACTTTCCCGACCTCAACCACGGCACTTCTTCCTTCAGAACCAACAGCCCAACTTCCGGTTTGGAACAACAATTTGTTTTCCATCGATACGTAGACTTTCCCGTTCTTTTGGTAGACGGTCAAGCCCTTTCCTTCGAAGGCGTTCAATGCTTTTGACAGCGTATCTTTTAGTTTTTTCATGGCGGCATCTTTCGCTGCAATCATGCTTTCTAATTCGTTTAACCTTTTTGTATTTGATGCTAATTCGCTGCTTAATTTATTCAATCGGTCTTGCTCAGTAGCCAATGTTTTTCCTTTAGCGTCAAGCTGTGCTAACAAATCACGGTTTTTTGCCATGTTGGCTTCCAAGGCATCGTTACTGTTTTTCTCTAAAGCGGCATACGAGTCCTGCAGCGCTTTCAGGTTGTTGCTGGTTGATTTATACTCCGATTGAAGTTTATCTCTATCAACTTTAAGTTGGTCACGTTCTGCTGTCAAAGCTTTATTTACCGAATCAAATTGGGCATTAGCTTTATGAAGCTCCTCATTTTCATCCGTTAAAAATCGGTTTTCCTTTTTTAAATCGGTGTATTTGTTTTCCAAATCATTGTAGATTTTTTTGGAAACACATGATGACAATAAAGTCAATACAACCACTCCTAAAATTATTCTTTTTATCATCTCTATTATATTTATCTTACTATTTCTTTAAAACAATTTTATAATTCGTAATTCGTAATTCTTTAATCAATTTCTACTAAAATTGGGCAATGGTCAGAATGTTTGGCTTCAGGCAAAATTACAGCTCTGCTCATTCTATCTTTTACATTTTCACTAACCAAATTATAATCAATACGCCAGCCTTTATTATTTCCTCTAGCTCCGGCACGATAACTCCACCAACTGTAATTGTGAGGTTCTTTATTAAAATGGCGGAAGCTGTCAATGAAACCGCTTTTCATAAATTTATCTAACCAAGCGCGTTCTTCTGGCAAAAATCCGGATACGGTTTTGTTCCTAATCGGGTCGTGAATGTCAATGGCTTCGTGGCAAATATTATAATCGCCACAAATGATAAGATTTGGAATTTGGTTTTTTAAAGCATCTATATAATTCTGAAAATCATCCATGTATTTGAACTTGTGATCCAAACGGTCAAGATTTGTTCCCGAAGGCAAATACAAACTCATCACCGAAATATCATCAAAATCAGCTCTGATATTTCTTCCTTCAAAATCCATATGGGTCACTTCGGTACCAAGAACTACTTTGTTGGGTTTTATTTTGGATAGAATCGCAACACCGCTATAACCTTTTTTTTGTGCCGAAAAATAATACTGGTACGGATAACCTGCGGCAGTAATTTCTTCTGTTGGAATTTGGTCTTCGGTAGCTTTTATTTCCTGAAGGCAAATCACGTCAGGATTGGCCTGTTGCAACCAATCTAAAAATCCTTTAGTAATCGCAGCTCGAATGCCATTAACGTTATAAGAAATAATTCTCATGAAGTGTTTTTAAATGTTTTTAACTTCTTTCAATTCGGTCAAAAGACTTCGTGTCAAATGTAGATAAAAATGACTTGTGATTAAAGATTTACGACATAAGATTGCAGAAGTTATTAACTCAAAAATCAACATTTAACTGAACTTAAATCTTAATTCAAAAATCGTTAATCTTGAATCTTCAATTCATCAGAATTGCTATCTTTGTTTCTTACTCAAAAATCAAAGCTATACATGGGTTTAGTTACCGCAAAAGAAGTTGCAAAAGCAATAAACGTTGATAAGTACGGAGTTTTCGGTACATTTTGCGGTTGGTTATTAATGAAAGCTTTAAAAATTTCGGCATTGAACAAAATGTATGACCGGAATAAACATTTAAGCGAAATCGAATTCCTCAATGCTATTCTGGACGAGCTGCAAATCAAATTTGAAATTCCGGAAGAAGATTTTAAACGTTTGCCAAAAGACGGAGCTTACATTACCATTTCCAACCATCCATTGGGTGGAATTGATGGGATTTTGTTATTGAAATTGATGCTCGAAAGAGAGCCTGATTTCAAAGTCATTGCCAATTTCCTTTTGCATCGCATTGCGCCAATAAAACAATACATTATGCCAGTGAATCCTTTTGAAAATCACAAAGATGCTAAGTCGAGTGTAATTGGAATCAAGGAAACTTTTCGACATTTGAGCGATGGAAAACCATTGGGCATGTTTCCTGCCGGTGAAGTTTCTACCTATAAAGACGGGCAATTAGTAGTTGACAAAGCATGGGAAGAAGGCGCCATAAAAGTAATTCGAAAAGCGCAGGTTCCTGTTATTCCTATTTATTTTCATGCCAAAAATAGTCACTTTTTTTACCTTTTATCCAAAATAAATCCAACACTCAGAACGGCAAAATTACCTTCGGAACTGTTTACACAAAAAGACAGAGTAATTAAAGTTCGTATTGGAAAACCAATTTCGGTTGCCGAACAAAACGAACATAAAAGTATCGAAGAATATTCAGAATTCCTAAGAAGAAAAACCTATATGTTATCTAATTCTTTTAATAAGGAAAACAAAATTTTTGACCCTCAGAACTTAAACCTGAACTTGAATTTAAAATCCCCAAAAAATCCAAAACAGATTGTAAAACCTGCCAATCACGATAAAATTTTAGAAGAAATTGAAGTGCTAAAAGGTGGTGATTATCGATTGTTGCAAAGCAAAAATTATTTGGTTTTTCTAGTTGAGGCCAATATTATTCCAAATATTCTTCACGAACTCGGGCGTTTACGCGAGATAACTTTTAGAGCTGTTGGCGAAGGAACGAACGAATCTATCGATTTAGATAAATTTGACACGTATTACCATCACATGTTTTTATGGGACGAAGAATCACAACAAATTGCCGGTGCGTATCGAATGGGATTGGGCTCTAACATTTTTCCTAAACATGGTATTGAAGGTTTTTATCTTCAGGATTTATTTCGATTTGAACCCGAATTGTATGGCATGATGGAACAATCTATCGAAATGGGAAGAGCATTTATCGTTAAAGAATACCAACAAAAACCAATGCCTTTGTTTCTGCTTTGGAAAGGAATTGTTCATACAACTTTGCGTTATCCGGAACACAAGTATTTGATTGGCGGTGTGAGTATTAGTAACCAATTCACAGAGTTTTCAAAATCGCTGATGATAGAGTTTATGAAGTCGCATTATTACGATCCTTATGTGGCGCAATACATACATCCGAAGAAAGAATTTAAAGTAAAACTGAAAGATGCTGATAAGGATTTTGTGTTCAACGAAACCGAATCCGATTTGAATAAATTTGATAAAATCATTGATGAGGTTGAACCTGGAAGTTTGAGACTTCCGGTATTAATTAAAAAATACATCAAGCAAAATGCGCGTGTGGTGGCTTTTAATGTTGACCCCTTATTCAACAATGCCGTTGACGGCTTAATGTACATCCGAATTGCCGACTTACCCGAGAGTACTGTTAAGCCCGTAATGGAAGAATTTCAGGCAGAACTCGAACGAAAAGAGAAGAATTATAAATAAAAAGATATGAATCCCTAGGCTTCGGGTCTTTTTTTTAATCTTTTCCAACTTCTTCCTGAAACGTTTTCCAATCTTTTGCGGAAAGTGTTTGTTTGTTTTTTAGTTTCTTACCTTTGATAAATTCTACAATATATTTGGCTCTTTCTTCCGATTCCGGATGATCCGCAATCCAATACATCGCTTTATTAATGCCGCTGTCCTGTGCCATCTGATACATAAAATCAGCCATTGGTTTCGGATTAATATCGGCTTTAATCATGTACTTCACACTGGACATATCAGCTTCTTTTTCGAGTGATCTGTCATAAGCAGAAGAGCTTAGCGTTTTCAGGATTTCTCTTGCCACTTGCCCGCCTTTTGAACCGCCTGCTGCTGTCAATAATACCGAATAGCCAATTTCTTTAGATAATTTTTTCATCACATGATTGTTTTCGATATGCGCAATCTCATGCCCTAAAACGCCTTGCAAAGCTTCCTGTCTTTTGCAGTCTTCTATCAATCCTGTGTAGACAACCAAATGATTATTTGGCAAAGCAAAAGCATTAATTTCATCCTTTCTTATTATATGAACTTTTAATGAATCTTGTTCAATATCATTAGCGTCGCACAAAGGTTTTAGTAGTTTATCTAGTGATTTTGTAATGGTGTCATTGTACACAATCTCTTCGGCATCTTCCAATTGATTCCAAATCAAATCGCCAAGTTTATGTTCCATAGTTGTAGTTCGTTCTTTTACTTTGAACAACTTCATAAAATCAATTTGGGAAAATCCAAACCATATCAGAAAAAATGCTGATAGTATAATTACTGCTTGTATAAAGGTTTTCTGAGTCATTAGGGTCTACAAATTAAGTTAGTAAGATTTCCAAAAAACAAAAACTGAACGTGCTTCCCTTTGCGGGTTTGAACAGCGGCGTAAATAGTAGAGAAAATTTCCAACAAGTTAAATATGATAACTGTAAATATATAAGCAAAATATTGGTTACTTACTTTTTCATCCGTAAAAATTATGGAAACTGTCCACCAGAAACTGGCGCTGTTAATTCCTAATAACGCCAATTGGGAAAATAAGGATTGCGTACAATGCCAACGCACAAAATAAGTTCCTTTTCTATTGGCTAGATAAAAAAATAAAGTAGCAAATAAATTTATAATTGGCAAAGGCATTCCTGCAATAAGTGCTACTAATGACATCAAATAACTATTGGATGCTTTCTCGCGTTCGTGTTCGCCTGGTTTATAAGCAAAAGTGGTTTCTTGTATCATAAATGTTTGTATATATTCCAAATCCAATTAAAAAGTACTAGTAGAATTAAAATCAACGCTATTGCTGGTTTTCTGATAGTAGCTTCTGTTTTTTTATACCAAAAATAAAAGGTTTCTTTTTTTAAAAAAATATCTGTCAAAATCCATATTGGAAATATTGTCATGATTATGGCGACTACTATTCCAAACGGATTTAGAAGTAACGATTCTATAATTCTTCCTTGCAAAAGCAAAGTTACAGCCCGAGTTATTCCACAAGATGGACAAGGATAACTTGTCACATTTTTAATGATACATACTCGAAATGTTTGACTTTGTAACGTATGAATGTTGTAAAAAAGATAAATAAATCCCGCTAAACAAGCTATAAGCAACAAGGAATATAACTTATTTCTGGTCATTTACTAGTAAAATGCATTCTGGAATATTTCCATGTTTTTTTCACGAGTAGCCCCCATAATCAAGAACCAGTCTATGATTGCCCAGATTCCTAATCCACCACAAGTTAACAATTTCCCAATGCCCATTCCGGTATCACCAAGCATAAAACGGTCAATTCCTAATTGTCCGCCAAGTAGCGATACAATTAATGAAGTCGTAGGTTCTTTAAATTGCATGGTTTGAACTAAACCCCATTTTGATTCGTCTAAGGTTACTAATTTTTCTCTAACGGCGTTCAGATGATGGCTTTCGAAATATTTCGCGTTCATCATCATAAACATGTCAACTTTTTGTGCGTCCATAGTACGTTTAGTTTTTTATTGGTTATGTTTTATTATTTATTCGACTAAAATATGAAAAATTAAAAGAAAGCGCTATCAATTGGTTCCCAAAGTTCAATTTTATTCCCTTAATGTGTATTATTGATATAACTTGATAATTTTATCTACAATAACTTGCGCCAGCTTTTGATGACTTTCAAAAGTCCAGCCCGCAATATGTGGGGTTAATAAAACGTTTTCAGCTTGTAATAAATAGTCGAAAGCTTTCGGTTTTACGGCATCGATAAAAAGATTTTCAAAAGACAATTTTTCATATTCCAAAACATCTAATCCTGCTCCTAAAATTTTTCCTGATTCTAGTGCTTCAACCAAATCAGCTGTTACCACATTTTTACCTCTTGATGTATTTATGAACCAAAACGGTTTGGCAAAGGCATTAATGAAATTCGTATTAATCAACTTATCGGTTTCTGTAGCCCAAGGAATATGCAGGCTAAGCACATCCGCTTTTTGTTGAAGTTCTTGTAATGAAACCTGTTGGGCATTTTCATCTCCAACATTTGGGAGCAAATCATAACACAAAACTTCAACATCAAAACCACGTAGTTTTTTGGCAAATGATTTCCCCATATTGCCATAACCAATCAGCCCAACCGTTTTACCTGCTAATTCATAACCTCTGTTTCCTTCGCGAATCCATTTGCCGTCACGAACCAATTTATCGGCACGATTTAGTTTGTTCATTAAAGACAAAAGCATTCCGATTGCATGTTCGCCAACTGCATTACTGTTACCTTCTGGTGCCGCAATCAAATGAATATTTTTTGCTTTTGCATACTCACAATCAATACTTTCTAATCCTGCACCAACACGAGCTATGAATTTCAGGTTAATGGCTTTGTCAATAAAATCTTTGTCAATTTTAAATCGACTTCGGATAACGATTCCGTGATAGTTGTGGATTTTGGCTTCAATTTCTGTTTTAGATGAAGTGAAATCTGCTTCGTTTTGGAAGCCTGCTTGTTTCAATTGTTCCCACAATAAAGGGTGATTGCTATCGATATGAAGAATTTTGACGTCTTGATTGGGCATAGTTAATTGTTGAAAAAGTAAAGATACTATTTATTAAAAAACTCTGAAACAAGTTCAAAGTAAATAAAAAAAGCCGCAAAATTTCTCTTGACGGCTCTTTGTGAATAACATTTGATTTTTATTTTTTCAACACTTGGGTTACGGTTCCTAATAAAACATTGGCACCAATCGCCAAATCTTCATAGGAAGAATATTCCAAAGGATTGTGACTGATTCCATCTTTACAACGAACGAAAATCATTCCGTAATCACACACATATGACAAAGCAAGTGCATCGTGGAACGGACCGCTCATTAATTCGATTTCATCTAATTGTAGTTTTTGACATTCGGCATGAATGATTTCTTTAATCCAATCGGCGCAATAACGCGGGTCGCTTTTGGTGTCTTCAGAAATAGAATAGGTCAAACCATGCTTTTTGGTGATTGATTCGATTTTATCACGCAACTGTTGTTCATAACGGTTTCTTCTTTCTAAATCAATATCGCGTAAGTCGACCGTCATCGTAACTTCTTCGGCTATGATATTTCGCGAAGCGGGAAAAACATTCAATGTGCCAACAGTTCCCACGGTTGGATTTCCTGAAACCTGAGTTGCAATTTCGTTTAAAGCGACAATGATTTCCGCAGCACCAACCATGGCATCTTTTCGAATTAGCATTGGAACAGAACCCGCATGACCAGCCATTCCTTTTAGTTTGACCGTCCACCACAAGGGGCCTGAAATTCCCGAAACCACACCAATAGGTTTGTTCGCCATATCCAAAACCGGACCTTGCTCGATATGTAATTCCAAAAAGCAAAAAATGCTTCCTGGTTTGTATTCTGATGCTGCGAATTTGGTAATATCGCAACCAAAATCTTTCAGTGCTTGTTCGCGTGTTATTCCGTCTTGGTCTTTTCGTTGCAATTCACCTTCTTCGAGGTTGCCTAAGATTCCACGTGAACCGAAAAGTCCTTTATTAAAACGCCAACCTTCTTCATCGGCAAACGAAATCACTTCAATGGGTCTTTCTGGAACAACTCCGTTTTCGTATAAAGTTCTAACGACTTCTATGGCGCATAAAACTCCGGCTACACCATCAAATCGACCGCCATACGGTTGCGAATCTAGGTGTGAACCCATCATTAAAACGGGTAAGTTTGGATTTTTGCCTTCGAGTCTCCCGATTAGGTTTCCAAAATTGTCTATTCGAACAGACATTCCGGCTTCCTTCATCCAAGAAGCGGCGATTTCAAAACCTTGTTTTTCCAATGCTGTATGCGCTGGGCGACAGGTTCCTGTTTCGCCGATTTTACCTATTTCAGACATCGCTTCGAAATACTGTTGTAGTCTTTGAGAATTTATCTTCATATTTTTTAGAGTAAAGAGAATAGAACATAGAAAATA
>CALQCV020000003.1 GCA_943329165.2 Candidatus Nitrotoga sp. CP45
AATCATTTCGAATAACTAAATTTACATTACCAATTATATATTTATGGATGATAATTTTTCACCAAGAGTAAAAGACGTGATTACCTATAGCAAAGAAGAAGCTTTGCGTTTAGGTCATGACTTCATTGGGACCGAACATTTGATGCTCGGTATTTTAAGAGACGGAAATGGTAAAGCAATTACTATTCTCAATAATCTTTCTGTTGATTTAGAACATTTACGAAAAAAGGTTGAAGTACTCAGCCCTGCAAATCCAAATGTGGAAATCAGTAACGAAAAGAAGAATCTACACTTGACTCGTCAAGCGGAACGCGCATTGAAAACTACTTTTTTGGAAGCTAAAGTGTTTCAAAGCACGTCTATCAGTACGGCACATTTATTATTGTGTATTTTAAGAAATGAGAATGATCCAACAACCAAACTACTGCATCGTCTGAAAATAGACTACAACGTAGTTAAAGAACAGTATTTAAATATGACACCAAGCGAAGAAGATTTTAATGATAATTTGCCAACAAACGAATCATATAATGATGACTCAGGACAAGATGACAGTTTGAAAGAAGGCAATTTTAATAATCCGGCAAATAAGACCAATAAAAAATCTAAAACGCCTGTTTTGGATAATTTTGGTCGTGATTTAACCGAGATGGCTGAAGAAGGAAAGCTCGATCCGGTCGTGGGTCGTGAAAAAGAAATTGAAAGAGTTTCTCAAATTCTGAGCAGAAGAAAGAAAAATAATCCGTTATTAATCGGTGAACCTGGTGTTGGTAAGTCTGCCATTGCTGAAGGTTTAGCCTTGCGTATTATTCAAAAGAAAGTTTCCCGAATTTTGTTTAACAAAAGAGTAGTTACTCTAGATTTAGCGTCTTTAGTTGCTGGCACAAAATACCGTGGACAATTCGAAGAAAGAATGAAAGCCGTGATGAATGAGTTAGAAAAGAATGACGATATTATTCTCTTCATTGACGAAATTCACACCATCGTAGGTGCTGGTGGAGCAACAGGTTCACTCGATGCATCCAATATGTTTAAACCGGCTTTAGCTAGAGGCGAAATACAATGTATTGGTGCTACCACGCTTGACGAATACCGACAATACATAGAGAAAGATGGCGCTTTAGAAAGACGTTTTCAAAAAGTAATTGTGGAACCAACTTCGGTAGAAGAAACCATTACGATTCTGAATAACATCAAAAACAAATACGAGGATCACCACAGTGTAACCTATACTGATGAAGCGATAGAAGCCTGCGTTAAATTGACCAACAGATATATGTCGGAGCGTTTTCTTCCAGACAAAGCTATTGATGCGTTGGACGAAGCGGGTTCAAGAGTTCACATTACTAATATTGATGTGCCAAAACAGATTTTGGATTTAGAGCGTCAATTGGAAGAAGTACGTGATTTGAAAAATTCGGTGGTTAAAAAACAGAAATATGAAGAAGCGGCCAAACTTCGTGACGATGAAAAACGTTTAGAAAAAGACTTAGCTATTGCGCAAGAAAAATGGGAAGAAGATTCTAAAAGCAATCGTATTCTGGTTACCGAAGATAATGTTGCCGATGTTGTATCAATGATGACCGGAATTCCTGTTAATCGTGTAGCTCAAACAGAAAGCAACAAACTAGCACATCTTCCTGATTTAATAAAAGGGAAAGTAATTGGTCAAGATGAAGCCGTTTTAAAAATATCTCGTTCCATTCAAAGAAATCGTGCTGGTTTAAAAGATCCAAATCGTCCGATAGGTTCGTTTATTTTCTTGGGGCAAACAGGAGTTGGTAAAACACAGTTAGCGAAAGTTTTAGCCAAAGAATTATTCGACTCTGAAGATGCATTAATTAGAATTGACATGAGCGAATATATGGAGAAATTTGCCATCTCCAGACTAATTGGTGCGCCTCCGGGCTATGTTGGTTATGAAGAAGGCGGGCAATTAACCGAAAAAGTTAGAAGAAAACCTTATTGTGTAGTCCTTTTGGACGAAATTGAAAAAGCACATCCTGATGTTTTCAACATGATGTTACAAGTATTAGATGATGGGTATTTGACGGATAGTTTAGGTCGAAAAATCGACTTCAAAAATACTATCATCATTATGACTTCTAATGTTGGTGCAAGACAATTGAAAGATTTTGGACAAGGCGTTGGCTTTGGAACTGCTGCAAAGATTGCACAAGCAGATGACAATTCGAAAAGTGTTATTGAAAATGCTTTGAAGAAAACCTTCGCGCCAGAATTTTTGAACAGAATTGACGACGTAATTGTATTTAATCCCTTAGAAAAACACGATATCGATTTGATTATTGAAATCGAATTAAAAAAATTATTTGTTAGGGTTTCTGAATTAGGATACACTTTAAATCTTTCAGACAAGGCCAAAGCATTTATTGCTGAAAAAGGTTTTGACAAACAGTTTGGTGCGCGTCCACTTAAAAGAGCTATTCAAAAATATGTTGAGGATGCTTTAGCGGAGGAAATAATTACTTCCAAAATTGCTGTCGGAGATATTATTTTTATGGATTTAGACGAAGCTATTCAGGAGTTGACTGTCGCCATACAAAAAGCTAAGAAATCCGCGAGTTAGAAATAAAAATTAATTAAGTTTAAACCACGAATTTACGAATTGATAAAACAAATTCTGAATTCGTGGTTTTTTAATATCCATAATATGCAACAAGAAAAAATAATATTAGGCTCTGAGGAATGGTGTACATTTCCCGAATTATCTATACCTTTTATCAAAGCCCGCGTAGATTCTGGCGCTAAAACTTCTGCTTTACACGCTATCAATATTTCACCATTTAGTAAAGATTCTGAAAACTGGGTTAAATTCGATATAAACCCTATTCAAAATGATACAAAAACTGTTACTCATTGCGAAGCCAAACTTATTGACAAACGTATAGTCAAAAGTTCTAGTGGATTTAGGGAACAACGTTATGTTATTTTAACCAATCTAAAAATTGGAGCTGATATCTGGGAAATCGAAATGACACTGACCAATCGCGATTCAATGGGATTTCGAATGTTGCTTGGAAGACAAGCAATGAGTGGACGTATTTTAGTTGATCCCGAAAAAAAATATCTATTAAATCAACCTTCGATAGAAAACTTAACAGAATTATACACTGAATCTATACCTAACAGGACTGGTTTACGAATTGGTCTTTTAGCAAGCAACCCTGATTTGTATAGCAACAGACGTATCATGGAGGCTGGAGAAATGAGGGGTCATGAAATGCATTTTCTAAACATAAAAGAATGTTATATGAAACTTGATGCCGACAAGCCCGAAATTCATTATCGGGGCGGAAAAATTTTAGACAACTTTGATGCTATTATCCCAAGAATCCGCCCGAGTATTACATTCTATGGTTGTGCCTTAACTCGGCAATTTCAGGCGATGAAAGTATTCTGTTTAAACTCAGCTTCTGCCATTACACAATCAAGAGATAAGCTTTTTTCATTGCAGTTATTATTGCGAAATGGAATAGATATACCAACCACTGGTTTTGCCAATTCGCCTTTGGATACAGACAATTTGATAAAAATGGTTGGAGGTTCACCTCTTATCGTAAAATTACTTGAAGGTACTCAAGGAAAAGGTGTAGTTTTAGCAGAGACCAAAAAAGCTGCAGAATCAGTTATTAATGCTTTTAAAAGCTTGAATGCTAATATTTTGGTTCAGGAGTTTATTAAAGAAGCTGATGGTAAGGATTTACGTTTATTTGTTGTAAATGGAAAAGTAGTGGCTTCCATTCAAAGAGAAGCCGCGCCGGGCGAATTCCGAGCAAATATACATATGGGTGGAACAGCCTCAGTTATTAAGGCAACAGCTGATGAAAAGCGGATAGCTATTAAAGCTGCAAAGGCAATGGATTTAAAAGTGGCTGGAGTAGATATCATCCGTTCTTCAAAAGGACCTTTATTACTAGAAGTGAATTCTTCGCCAGGTTTGGAAGGTATTGAAGGAGCTACAAATAAAGACATTGCTGGCGCTATGATTAAAGCAATCGAAAAGAATTTTAAATTAAAGCACACTGAATCCTTATCTTGACATAATCCTTCGAAGCGTTGCGGTTTAACTTTTTATGGTGATTGTATTGCGGATTCTTCGTAAAAGCAATCATCCCAATTTTTGGTGTAATTTATATTTTAGTAGCAATTATTGGGCGCTTACCAGATAAACGAATTGAACGTATTTTTAATAAAAAAGAGTAAGTGAAAAATATTTCACAGAGATTCACAAAGAAAAAAAGAGATACACTGAAAATTAAAAACAATATATCTCTGCGAAACTCAAAAAAGAAAATTTAAAACTAAAAACTCTGTGAATCTCTGTGTAAAAAATCACAAACAACCAAGCTACAACAAAACCGAATGAAAATACTATTACAACTGTATTTCAGCAAATTCGCAGAATTATAAAACTCTTTTATTTTTTTTTATAACTCAACACTTGTACTATTTAGTGAACTTTGATTAAATAATATTATGAAATCAAAAAACACCGAAGTATCCCAAGAAAAAAATGATAATGGCTTACCAAAATCTAAACAACATATTATTATTGAAATCTTAGAATATGTACCCGACAAAATAGTTTGCAAAAGAATTATAAAAAATGGAGGCGGAAAATTGTCTGTTGTTGCTTTTGACGAAGGCGAAAAATTTTGTGAAAAGACCACTAAATATCATACTTATGTTCAAATAATTGATGGAAAAGCAGAAGTTACAATCGGCAGTAAAGATTGGGAACTCAAGTTGGGCGATGGGATGACAATTCCTATAAATACAGTACATTGTTTTAAAGCAAACAGCAAATTCAAAATGATAACCACTATTATAAAACATATTGGAAAAACGAAGGCTGTTGTGATTAGAAGCAATTAAATTATTAATCCTCTAACTCTACTATAAAACTATTCAAAAACGCTACCGAGTTTTCAATGTCGTAATGCAAAATTCTGTCTTCTTTAACCAAAGGCACATCGGCTCTGAATGATTTCAAAAACATTTCAATAAAATCACTTGACTGCAAAGGTCTTCTGAATTCAATTGCTTGCGAAGCATTCATTAATTCAATTGCCAGTATTCTTTCTACATTTTCCATAATCTTCAAGCACTTCGTAGCAGCATTGGCTCCCATACTTACGTGATCTTCTTGACCGTTACTTGAAACTATGCTATCAACACTTGCCGGAGTAGCTAATTGTTTGTTTTGACTCGCGATGCTAGCTGCAGTGTATTGTGGAATCATAAATCCTGAATTCAATCCCGGATTATCAATTAAAAAAGCTGGTAAACCTCGCAAACCCGAAATTAATTGGTACGTTCTTCTCTCGGAAATGCTTCCTAATTCGGATAACGCAATCGCCAGGAAATCTAACGCCAACGCTAAAGGTTGCCCGTGGAAATTTCCACCTGAAATGATTACATCTTCTCCAATAAAAATATTTGGGTTATCAGTAACGGAATTGATTTCGGTTTTAAAAACTCTTTTCACATAATCAATAGTATCCTTTGATGCACCATGTACTTGCGGAATACAACGGAACGAATATGGGTCTTGAACATGTGCTTTTTGTTGCAAAATAATTTGACTGTCTTCCAACAATTCCTTCATTCTTTTTGCTGTTACTATTTGTCCTTTATGTGGACGAACCATATGTATCAATTCATCAAACGGTTCAATTCTACCATCAAAAGCTTCCAAAGAAATTGCCGAAATTACATCAGCAAAATAAGAGTATTTCATGGCTTTAAGTAGAATATAACTTCCGTAAGCACTCATGAATTGTGTTCCATTCAGTAATGCTAAACCTTCTTTAGATTGCAACACGATTGGCTGCCAGTTAAACTGTTTTAATACTTCTGAGGCATGGCGTTTTTTACCTTGAAAATTCACTTCGCCTTCACCTAATAAAGGTAATGACAAATGTGCTAAAGGTGCTAAATCACCACTCGCTCCAAGCGAACCTTGTGTATATATTATAGGAAGAATATCGTTATTGTAAAAATCAATCAAACGCTCTACTGTTGCTAATTGCACTCCGGAATGTCCGTAGCTCAATGACTGAATTTTAAGCAACAACATATTCTTTACGATTTCATTTGGCACAACATCTCCAGTACCACAAGCATGAGATTTTACAAGGTTTTCCTGTAATTGCGATAAATCTTCATTCGAAATTTTCACATTACACAACGAACCAAAACCAGTATTAATACCATAAATTGGTTTATCCTGTTTTGCCATTTTTTTATCTAAATATTCCCTACACTTTTGAATATTTATTTTGGCTTCTTCGGAAAGCAAAAGTGATTTATGTTGAGAGATGATTTCTTGTAAAGTCTCTAAAGTCAATACTTCCGAACTAATATAATGTGTGTTTTCCATTTTAGGTTGCAAATTGTCCCCAAAATTGAATAAACAAACGTAAAAAAACAAGTTTTATTAATAGTATTTTATTGAGAAATTAATAATAAAAGTATATCTAAAATGTAAAAAAGTTTATTTTTTTTTACTACTATAGGTATTACTACGATTTTGATAAAAATGGAGCTAAAACTTTTTTCCTATTCAAAAAGTAGTATTTTTGAAAAACATGTGGAATAAAAAAAACATATTTACTTCAGCAGTAGCAGATAATTTATTGGCTGTAACTAGTATTGCTACCACGTTAACCACAACCCCATTTGGGGTATAATCTTTCATATAATGCTAATGCCATGGACTTTCATTACGAAGGACAACAACTCATAATTCATAATTTACAACTCATAATTCAATCATGATAGTATTAAAATTTGGCGGTACATCAGTAGCCAATGCAGAAAATATTTCAAAAACAATAGCCATCGTAACTAATAAAAGTAAAGAAGATAAACTAGCCGTTGTAGTTTCTGCTTTCAGTGGTGTAACTGATATGTTAATCTTAGCAGGAAAAACGGCGTCAGAAAAAGACAAAAATTACAAAGACATTGTTAGCCAAATAGAGAAAAAACACAAAGATGTTATTGACGAATTAATTCCATTAAGTGAACAAAGCGATCTTATTAGTGCAATTAATGGCAATATTAATCATTTAAAAACACTATTAGATGGCTGTTATCTTTTGGGCGAATTGTCAAATAGAACCGCTGATATAGTGGCTGGATTTGGAGAATTATTATCGTCGCAAATTATTGCTGTTGTGCTGAAACAAAAAGTAAACAATTCCGCTTTCAAAGACAGTCGTGAACTAATCAAAACCGATTCCCACTTCGGAAAAGCAGCCGTTGATTTTGGCGTAACCAATAAATTGATCGCCGATTATTTTAAATCCAATACCAATCAGGTTGTTTTATTTCCTGGTTTTATCGCTTCTTCTATAGATGGCAATACGACAACATTAGGTCGTGGTGGTTCTGATTATACTGCGGCAATTATCGCTGCAGCCGCAAAAGCTAACGTTTTAGAAATTTGGACCGATGTAAACGGAATGTTTACCGCCAATCCAAGAATTGTAAAACAGGCGCAGCCAATAGAAACTATTTCATATCAAGAAGCGATGGAATTATCGCATTTTGGTGCCAAAGTATTGTATCCGCCAACCATACAACCCGTATTGAAAGACAGTATTCCTATTTTCATAAAAAATACTTTTGAACCTGAAATATACGGAACATTAATTTCTGATACTCCAAAGGCTACTGCTAATCCTATCAAAGGGATTTCGCATATCGATAACATTGCGTTGCTGACACTTGAAGGTTCAGGAATGATTGGTGTTGCCGGTTCTTCAAAGCGTTTGTTCGAAGTACTTTCGCAGCATAACATCAACGTGATTTTTATTACTCAGGCTTCTTCGGAACACTCTATTTGTATTGGTATTTTAAATGCCGATGCTGATAGAGCCAAATCCGCCATCGATAAAACCTTTGAGATTGAGATTGCCCAAAACAGAGTTGACCCAACTATTGTAGAAAAAGATTTATGTATCGTAGCTTTAGTTGGAGAAAACATGAAAAACCATCAGGGAATTAGCGGTAAAATGTTTAGCACTTTGGGTAAAAACAATGTGAACATACGAGCGATTGCACAAGGAGCATCTGAAAGAAATATCTCTGTGGTTATCAATGAAAAAGATGTTAAAAAAGCATTGAATACATTGCACGAACGTTTCTTTGAAGACAATACAAAGCAGTTAAATTTATTTGTAATGGGTGTTGGAAATGTAGGCGAGAAATTCATTGACCAAATAGCACAGCAAAAGAAGTTCCTGAAAGAAAATCTAAAAATTAACCTTCGTGTTATTGCTATGTCAAACTCAAGAACAATGGTTTTTGATGAAGAAGGAATCAATTTGAAAGACTGGAAAACAGCCCTGAATCAAGGTGAAAAAGCAAACGTTGAAAACTTTATTTCAAAAGTAAAAGATCTCAACGTACGCAACAGTATTTTTGTTGATATAACCGCAAACTATTATATTGCAGGCATTTACAATAAGTTCTTAAGCGAGAATATTGCGGTAGTTACCTGCAACAAAATTGCCTGTTCTTCGGAATATGACAATTATAAGAATCTTAAAAATTTATCTCGAAAATACAATGCTCCTTTCCTATTCGAAACGAATGTTGGAGCCGGATTACCAATAATCGATACACTAAAACATCTGATAGCTTCCGGCGATAAGGTCAATAAAATCCAAGCGGTTTTATCGGGAAGCCTAAACTTTATTTTTAATAATTTCAGCGATACTTATAATTTTCATGATGTTGTTAAAGAGGCTGGTGTTCAAGGATTCACAGAACCTGACCCAAAAATTGATTTAAGCGGCGTTGACGTTGCCAGAAAGATATTAATACTAATCCGCGAAAGCGGTTATAAAATGGATATTGAGGAAATCGAGAACAATTGTTTCTTGCCACAAGAATGTATGGACACAACCAACAACGAAGATTTCTTTAAATCATTAACGAAAAATGATGCGCATTTCAACAAACTTTTGGCTGAAGCGAAATCAAAAGACAGCCGCATTAAATTTGTCGCTAAATTTGATAACGGAAAAGCATCGGTTGGTTTACAGTTCATTCCAAAAGAAAGCCCGTTTTATAACCTTCAAGGAAAAGATAATATCGTAGAATTCTACACCGACCGTTATGTGGATCAGCCATTAATTATAAAAGGGGCCGGGGCCGGGGCTGCAGTTACAGCTTCAGGTATTTTTGCCGACGTAATTAGAATTGGAAATGTTTAACTAAGTAACTGAGTAACTGAGAGCCTGAGTAGCTAAGAAAAACTCAGACACTCAGCTACTCAGACACTCAGCTACTATAAAAAAATGAACGAAATAAAAATATTCTGCCCCGCCACTATCGCTAATCTCAATTGCGGATTTGACGTGATGGGATTGTGTCTCGAAGGTATTGGTGACGAAATGATTATCAGGAAAGTCGATGAAAAAGGTATCAGAATAATCAAAATTACCGGCGCCGATTTGCCTTTAGAAACTGAGAAAAATGTAGCCGGAGTTGCTGGATTAGCCATATTGAATGCCACTCAATCCGACTTTGGTTTTGAAATCGAAATCCATAAAAAGATAAAAGCCGGAAGCGGTATTGGAAGTTCTTCTGCTAGCGCGGCTGGAGCCGTTTTTGGGATCAACGAACTTTTGGGCAGACCATTTACAAAACACGAATTAGTTGACTTTGCTATGAAAGGCGAAGTAGTTGCCAGCGGAAGCGAACATGCCGATAATGTTGCGCCTTGTATTCTTGGGGGGTTCACCTTGGTTCGCGGTTACAATCCGTTGGATGTGATTAAGATTGAAAGTCCAAGTGAAATTTACGCTGTCGTGTTACATCCTCATATTGAAGTAAAAACTTCTGATTCGCGTGCGGTTTTATCTCCAACTATTTCCTTAAAATCTGCTATTTCACAGTGGGGAAACCTTGGTGGATTGATTGCGGGTTTATATACTAAAGATTATGAATTGATTGGTCGTTCGCTAAATGATGTCATCGTTGAGCCCAAAAGAAAACATTTGATTCCCAATTTTGATAAAGTAAAAAATGCTGCGCTACATAATGGTGCTTTAGGTTCCGGAATTTCTGGTGCCGGACCATCAATTTTTGCGCTGTGTAAAGGACAATCTATAGCCGAAAAAGTTGCTTATGCAATGAGCAACACTTATCTGGACACCGGTATTTCGTTTGATATTCATATTTCAAAAGTGAATGATGAAGGAACTAAAATTATATAAAGTTAGAAGTACGAAGTACGATATACAAATTATATTTCGTACTTCCGACCTCGTAAATCGTACTTAAAATGAAGTATTATAGTCTTAACAATAAATCCCATAAAGTAAGTTTCCAACAAGCTGTTGTTGCTGGTTTAGCGCCTGACCGAGGTTTGTATTTCCCGGAAACTATTACGCCACTGCACGACTCTTTCTTTGCCAACATAGAAAATCTTTCTCAAAAAGAAATTGCTTATGAAGCCATCAAACAATTCGTTGGCGATGAAATTCCGAAGGCGGAACTGAAACGTATTATAGCAGAAACACTTTGCTTTGACTTTCCATGTGTGCTTGTTGAAGAGAATGTATTTTCCCTAGAGCTTTTTCACGGCCCAACTATGGCGTTTAAAGATGTTGGCGGAAGATTTATGTCGAGATGTTTGGCATATTTTAATAGAGATAAAGATAGTAAAAACACGGTTTTAGTAGCCACTTCAGGAGATACTGGTGGTGCTGTTGCTAGTGGCTTTTTAGGTGTTAAGAATGTAGAAGTTATCATTCTCTACCCATCCGGAAAAGTGAGTGATATACAAGAAAGACAGTTGACAACTTTAGGCCAAAATATAAAAGCTCTTGAAGTTGATGGCTTTTTTGATGATTGTCAGGATATGGTCAAAAAAGCTTTCCTGGATGACGGTTTGAAACACAAGAATCTTACCTCGGCTAACTCAATCAACATTGCACGTTGGTTGCCTCAAATGTTTTATATCTTTTTTGCGTACCAACAATTAAAAAAACACAACAAACCAATTATTTTGTCTTGCCCAAGTGGAAACTTCGGGAATATCTGTGCCGGAATTATAGCAAAAAGATTAGGTTTGCCAATAGCACATTTTGTAGCAGCTACTAATGCAAACGATACCGTTCCAAGATTTTTAGAAAAAGGAAATTACAATCCTAAACCATCAATAGCAACGATTTCCAATGCGATGGACGTAGGTAATCCAAGTAACTTTATCCGAATTCAGGAATTATACAACAACAATTTATCTGAATTTCACAACGACTTTTCTTCGTATTCGTATACTGATACTGAAACCGAAAACGCGATTACAGACATTTACAACCGAACAAAATACATAGCCGAACCTCATGGAGCGATAGGTTATCTTGGTCTGAAAAAAGAAATGACAAAACAGCCAAATAGCGTTGGCGTATTTTTAGAAACGGCGCATCCAATTAAATTTCTGGATACTGTTGAACCTTTATTGGGTTTAAAACTACCCATTCCAAAACAAATTGAAAGTGTTTTGGGTAAAGAGAAAGTGCGCACCAAGATTAAGACCTATGAAGAGTTTAAGGCATTTTTAAACTCTTAGAAATTCTTGTTAAATAGAATAACCCTTTTGGAAATACACTTGAGAAAAGAAGATTTTTAAGATTTAAAATCAAGACAAAAAACCAAACGATTTTTCTTATTTTTGTTAATAGACCAATCACTCAATGAAAAAAATTACTTCAGTTCTTGCCCTATTTCTTATTGTCACGTCCTGTGGTGTAAAACAAACTCGTGCATTATTAACTTCGGGCGATTATGATGCTGCTATCAGAAACGCCGTCGATGGTTTACGTGGCAATAAGAATGCTAAAGGAAAACAAGACTATGTCTATATTCTTGAAGAAGCTTTTGCCAAAGTCAAAGAGCGCGATTTGCGAGATATCAATAGTTGGTTTAAAGATACCAATCCACAAAACTTAGAAAAAATATACAACACTTACGTTCAGTTGAATTACCGTCAGGAACAAATCCGACCTTTATTACCATTAAAATTACTCCAAGAAAGACGTGATGCTCAATTTCCTTTTGATGATTATACCGACCAAATTGTGAGTAGTAAAAACGCCTTGTCAAAATATTTGTATGACAATTCTAAAGCGCTTTTGCTAACCAAAGACAAAATGACAATTCGGCGTGCTTATGATGATTTGGTTTATTTAGAAAGCATTAATCCAGGATTTAAAGATGTTGCCAAACTAACAGATGAAGCCAAGTTCAAAGGAACCGATTTTGTAAATGTTTATTTCAAGAACGAAACCAATATGGTTATTCCGGTTCGTTTAGAAAATGATTTATTAGACTTCAGCACCTATGGCTTGAATGATAAATGGACCGATTATCACAGTAATCGTCAAAAGGGAATTGATTATGATTATGGACTGATTGTAAACTTTCGTCAAATCAATATCTCACCAGAGCAGGTAAAAGAAAAACAATTTGATAAAGAAAAACTGATTAAAGATGGTGTCAAAAACCTTTTAGATACTAATGGAAATATCGTAAAAGATAGTTTGGGACATCCGGTAAAAGTGGATAATATGAGAACGGTTCGCATTTCTATTTATGAATTTTCACAAATAAAATCATGTCAGGTTACCGCCAAAGTAGATTATATCAACTTTAAAACCAACCAGCTAATAGAGACCTTTCCATTAGCAAGTGAGTTTGTGTTTAGCAATATATACTCAAATTACAAAGGTGATAAACGTGCTTGTGAAGATACTTATTATTCTAATTTCGACAGAAGAGTAGTTCCGTTTCCTAGCAATGAACAAATGGTTTTTGATACCGGAAACGATTTAAAAGCAAAGCTAAAAGATATTATTTCCAGAAATAAATTTAGAAGATAACTTTAGATAAATTATACCATCATGCTGGAGTCCATACCAATTGCTAAAAGAAATACTATTCTAAACAGAATGGCTGCACTTCTGGAGCAAGAAAGGTCCGATATCAAGCTAGTGAATGAAGAAGATATTTCTAACTATTCAGGTGCTGATTTGGCAATGAAAAAACGGCTTTTGGTTGATGATGGAAAAATAGATGGAATGATTGCTTCCTTAGTAGAATTAGTTGCTCAGGAAGATCCTGTTGGGAAAGTTTTATACAATTTCACTCCAGAAAACGGTATGAAAATTCAAAACAAGACAGCCGCCTTTGGAACTATTTTAATCATTTATGAATCAAGACCTGATGTAACCGTTGAAGCTACAGCTATAGCGTTTAAATCCGGAAACAGAATTCTATTGAAAGGTGGTAAAGAATCGTTGCAATCTAATTTAAAGATTATGTCTCTATGGCACCAGGCTTTATCAGATAACAACATCCCAAATAGTTGGATTAGCTATTTAAATTTTGACCGAAACGAAACCCAACAATTCTTAGAAAAGCCTTCTCAAAAAGTAGATTTAATTGTTCCGAGAGGCGGAGACTCATTAATCAATTTTGTAAAAAAACATGCTACTTGCCCTGTTATTGTTAGCGGAAGAGGAAATAACTTTGTATTTGTAAGCCAAGAAGCTGATATAGAGAAAGCATTAGCAATTATCATTAATGGCAAAACATCCAATATTTCGGTGTGCAATGCGTTAGATAAAGTACTTATCGATATAAATCTTCCAAATTGGGAAGTATTTGCTAAAAATATTGTGTTGGAATTGCAGCAACGAAATGTCACTATTTTAGGCGATGCCACTATTTCCAAAGTAACCAACGTTCCTCAAATCGAATCAGATTTGATATGGCATGAAGAGTTTTTAGATTATAAAATTGTCATTGGAACTGTTAACTCAAACCAGGAAGCAATTGATAAAATCAACACCTATTGTGGTGGACATTCTGCGTCAATCATCACTACAAATGATGTAATGGCACAAGATTTTATGGATAATGTAGATGCAGCAGCAGTGTATCAAAATGCTTCAACTCGTTTTACAGATGGCGGACAATTTGGACTTGGAGGCGAATTAGCCATTAGTACAGATAAGCTTCACCAACGTGGACCGCTGGGTTTACAACATTTAGTGACTAATAAATGGTATATTTACGGCAATGGACAAATCAGGTAAAAAAAGAATTCTTTTAAAATTAGGAAGTAACACTTTAACCAAAGAAACCAATCATATTTCGAGAGGAAAGATTGAAGATATTGGAATGCAAATTGCTGCTTTAAAAGAAAACTACGAATTTGTAATAGTAAGCTCCGGAGCTATTGCTGCAGCCAAACAGTTTGTAAAATTAGAAAGTCAAGACAAAGAAGTATTTGTAAAACAAGCTTTGGCTTCTATAGGACAACCCCATTTAATGCGTATTTATCAGGAAAACTTTAGCGATTTGGGTTTGCTTATTTCCCAATGTTTATTGTCTTACTCTGATTTTGAGAAAGAAAAATCCAAAGTCAATATTGTTAATACCATAAACGTATTATTGAAAAATAATTATATTCCGATTATTAATGAAAATGATACCGTGGCTACTGATGAAATTCAATTTGGTGACAATGACAAATTAGCGGCCCTAACCGCTGTTTTATTGAAGGCTGATATTTTAATTATCGCTACCAATACTAATGGGATTTATACCAAAGCTTCTCTAAATGATGCGAATCCCGAAACCATTTCTTTAGTAACCGATTTAATTGAATTAGAAAAAGAAATCGGTGATTCAAAATCTTCTCACGGAACTGGTGGAATGCAATCTAAAATTGAAGCTGCAACTATTGCCAAAGAAGGAAAAATAGAAACTTGGATTGTCAATGGATTGGAAGATAACTTTATTTTGAAAGCTTTAAACAATGAAAATAGGTTTACTAAAATAGTATAACTTAACTAAACCACTATGGACTTGAAGTCCATAGATTTGGTTGGCAGACTAAAAGTCTGCTAAATTTGTAAAACTTAATTTATCAACACAAATTACACAAATTAGCACAAATTAATTTGTGAAAATTTGCGTAATTTGTGTTAAACTTTTTAGAAGCTGAAAGCAAAATGCACTAAAGCGCATAGTTTTAACTATTTTTGAGACCAATAAACTGCTCTAATTTTCCGGCATCTATACTTCCATGCGAATCATTGAAAATCGCATTTCCATCCTTTATAACAATTAGTTGTGGCGATTGGTGAAATACTACAAACCGACTGGCAATTTCGTTTGAGATATCTCTGTGTTCTAATAAATCTAAAAAATAAGGCGTGATTTTTTCGTGCAAATCAAACTCAATTTCAAATTGCTTCAAAACCATTCTGCTAACACTACAACGCGTACTGTGTTTAAAAATAATGACGGGTTTGTCTGCTGACTCGGCAATAATTTCATTAAGTTGACCTAAATCAGTAAGTTGCCTCCACCCTACTTTTGAAACGGGTTTATTTTCTTCTGAAGCACTAAAAATATTCTTTAAAAAACTCATAACTGTCTTGTTTTAAGACACTTTTTCTTTAAAATATGATGGATGTCATATAATAAAAGACATTCTGTCTGTAATTTTATATTGGAATACAAATTGAGCAAAGCTCAACAAAGATAGGCATCTTAAAACATAATTAAATTATTTTAACAACCAACAGCAATGAACATAAACAATTTAACAATCAAATCGCAGGAGGCTTTGCAACAAGCGCAGCAAATTGCACAGGGTTTTGGTCAACAACAACTCGAAAACGAACATATTTTTAAGGGAATTTTGGAAGTTGACGAAAACGTAACGCCATTCATTTTGAAAAAACTCAATGTGAATGTCGATTTATTTTTAAAGATATTAGACAGCACTATTCAAAGCTTTCCAAAAGTTTCAGGAAGCGAAATCATGTTGTCGCGTGAAGCAAACAATATGTTGACAGAAGCCAATATCGTTGCTAAAAAAATGAAAGATGAATATGTTTCAATCGAGCATTTGATTTTGGCCATATTCAAATCTAAAAGTAACGTAGCCCAAATCTTAAAAGACCAAGGTGTTTCAGAAAAAGGATTGGAAGCAGCTATTGCCGAAATCCGTAAAGGGGAACGCGTGACTTCTACCTCTGCCGAAGAAACCTATAACGCTTTGAACAAATATGCTAAAAACCTCAACGAATTAGCCCGTCAGGGAAAACTTGATCCTGTTATCGGACGTGACGAAGAAATTCGCAGAGTGTTGCAAATACTAACACGTCGTACAAAAAACAATCCGATGCTGGTTGGTGAACCTGGTGTCGGGAAAACTGCAATTGCCGAAGGTTTAGCGCATCGAATTGTAGATGGAGACGTTCCTGAAAATCTGAAAGACAAAGTCGTTTATTCGCTTGATATGGGTTCGCTGATTGCAGGTGCAAAATATAAAGGTGAATTTGAAGAGCGATTAAAAGCCGTAGTAAAAGAAGTTACTTCTGCCGGAGGAGATATTGTGCTTTTCATTGATGAAATCCACACATTAGTTGGAGCTGGTGGTGGCGAAGGTGCAATGGATGCAGCCAATATTTTGAAACCGGCTTTGGCTCGTGGCGAATTGCGCGCTATCGGTGCTACGACTTTGGACGAATATCAAAAATACTTTGAGAAAGACAAGGCATTGGAACGTCGTTTTCAAAAAATAATGATTGACGAACCTGATACGGAAAGTGCGATTTCTATACTCCGTGGAATTAAAGAAAAATATGAAACGCATCATAAAGTACAAATCAAGGACGAAGCTATTATTGCTGCCGTAGAATTATCTCAAAGATATATTACGAATCGTTTTCTTCCTGATAAAGCCATTGACCTTATTGACGAAGCGGCTTCTAAACTGCGTATGGAAATCAATTCAAAACCGGAAGAATTAGATGTTTTGGATAGAAAGATTATGCAGTTGGAAATCGAATTGGAAGCCATCAAACGTGAAAATGACGAAAGTAAAATGAAAGGGCTAAAATTAGATTTGGCAAATCTTAAAGAAGACCGAAATGAGATTTTTACGAAATGGAAATCAGAGAAAGACATTGTTGATAACATCCAAATAGCAAAAACTGAAATCGAAGACTTTAAATACGAAGCCGAACGAGCCGAACGTGATGGTGATTATGGTAAAGTAGCCGAAATACGTTACGGAAAAATAAAAGAAGCTCAGGAACGTTTGGATAAATTTCAAAAAGAATTACTAGAAAAACAAGACGGAACTTCTTTGATAAAAGAAGAAGTAACTCGGGAAGATATTGCCGAAGTAGTGGCCAAATGGACTGGAGTTCCGGTAATGAAAATGCTACAAGGTGAAAGAGAAAAGCTTTTGAACCTAGAAGATGAATTGCACCACAGAGTTGTGGGTCAGGAAGAAGCAATTGAAGCGATAAGCGATGCTGTTCGTAGAAGCCGAGCCGGATTGCAGGATATGAAAAAACCAATCGGAACCTTCTTGTTTCTGGGAACAACCGGAGTTGGAAAAACCGAATTAGCCAAAGCATTAGCCGAATATTTATTTGATGATGAAAACGCTTTGACACGTATTGACATGAGTGAATACCAAGAACGTCACAGCGTAAGCCGTTTAGTTGGCGCACCTCCGGGATATGTGGGTTATGATGAAGGCGGACAATTGACTGAAGCGGTACGTAGAAAACCGTATTCCGTAATTCTGTTAGACGAAATTGAAAAAGCACATCCTGATACCTTTAATATCTTGTTGCAAGTATTAGACGAAGGTCGTCTGACCGATAACAAAGGACGCTTAGCCGATTTCAAAAATACGATTATCATTATGACTTCCAATATGGGAAGTGCGATCATACAAGAGAAGTTTGAAAACGTAAAAGGTTCTGTAGAAGCGGCCACTGAAGTTGCCAAAATAGAAGTTTTAGGACTATTAAAACAAACGGTTCGTCCGGAGTTTATTAATCGTATCGATGAAATCGTGATGTTCACACCGTTAACTGCTGCCAACATCACAGCCATTGTGAGCCTACAGTTAAAAAGCGTTATCAAAATGCTGGCACATCAAAACATTAAATTTGATGCAACGCCTGAAGCTATTGCCTATTTAGCTCAAAAAGGATACGACCCACAGTTTGGAGCGAGACCCGTGAAAAGAGTCATTCAAAGAGAAGTCTTAAACCAGCTTTCCAAAGAAATTCTGGCTGGAAAAGTAACCACTGATAGTGTTGTCCTTTTGGATAGTTTTGATGGTCAATTGGTGTTTAGAAACCAAAGTGAACTCGTTACATGACCTTCTTTTTGTTTGGAAGCGGATGCACATAGACACACTTTGCGGGATAGTGCCGTTTCCTAGAACAATGCATGCTCTTACTCTGGAGGGTTTTTTGATAAAACTCACTCTTTTTGTATTTGGTTTACAATTAAATAAAACTATTAACTAGCAACTTGAATTAATTATAAAAAAGGTTCGTTAATTACTTTTCAAATTGCTTCAAGGTCTTGATAATGATTGCCACACAATCTAATAATTGTTCTTCGTTCATTACTAAGGGCGGCGCAAAACGGATGATGTTTCCGTGTGTTGGTTTTGCCAATAATCCGTTGTCACGTAAAGCCATGCAGATATTCCACGCCGTATCGCTTTCTTCAGTATCATTGATGACAACTGCGTTAAGCAATCCTTTTCCACGAACTAAGGTTGCAATGTTTGATGTTTTCACAAATTCCCCTATTTTTTCTCGGAATATTTTACCTAAACGACGTGCGTTTTGAATTAAATTTTCATCATTAACAACTTCTAAAGCTGCCATTGCAACTGCGCCAGCAATAGGATTCCCTCCAAAAGTAGAACCGTGTTGTCCTGGCTTAATCACATTCATAATAGCATCATTTGCCAAAACTGCCGAAACTGGATAAGCGCCACCAGAAATTGCTTTTCCTAAAATTAAAATGTCTGGAGTAACATAAGTTGCTTGTTTTTCACACTTGTTTTCACAAGAGCAATTACCACAGACCGCCAATATTGAACCTGTACGTGCGATTCCCGTTTGCACTTCGTCAGCTATGAATAAAACATTATTTGCTTCACATAAGGCTTTTGCTTTCGCCAAATAATCTTCACTTGGCACATAGACTCCGGCTTCACCCTGTATTGGTTCTACCAAGAAACCTGCTATGTTTTTAGTAGAAGCTATTGCTTTCTCCAGCGCGTCAATATCATCGTAAGCAATTTTTATAAATCCGGCTGTATAAGGTCCAAAGTTTTTACGCGCATTTTCATCATTTGAAAACGAAATGATAGTCGTTGTTCTTCCGTGGAAGTTACCGTCACATACAATAATTTGTGCTTCGTTTTCGTTAATTCCTTTCTTTTCGTATGCCCATTTTCTACAAAGTTTCAGAGCAGTTTCAACCGCTTCTGCACCTGTATTCATTGGCAATACTTTATCAAAACCAAAATATTTGGTTATATATTCTTCATAAATACCTAATTTATCATTGTAAAAAGCTCTGGATGTCAGCGTCAAAGTTTGCGCTTGTTTCATCATGGCGTTGACAATCTTTGGATGACAATGACCTTGATATACAGCCGAATAAGCCGAAAGAAAATCGTAATATTTTTTTCCTTCCACGTCCCAAACATACACACCTTCTCCTCTGCTCAAAACTACTGGCAACGGATGGTAATTGTGAGCGCCGTACTTGTTCTCTAATGCAATTGCTTCAGCAGAACTCATTTTTTCTAAAACTGACATATTTTTTTTCATTTTAACCCAAACTCGTCATGGATTTTTATAAAATATCGACCTGTCTACAGACAGGCAAGATTCCTTCTTTTGGAGAGAAATCATCCATGGATTAGACAAATGTATAAAAAGATTGTTAGACTTCTTAGATTGTTAGATTATTAGACTTTAAGTAAATTGCAAATATAACAGTGCCCCGGCAGCAAGAGTCATAATTATCAAAGCAGTGAATCCTAAAAAATTAGAGAGCCTGCTATTAGTAAAATTACCCATTACCTTTTTGTTGTTTGAGATGTGCAGAATAATTGCTATCAAAACAGGAGCAGTTAAGCCGTATAAAATAGCAGTATAGATTAGCGCTTTTACTGGAGAAATACCAATATAATTTAACGACAATCCCAACATCAAAGAGATGGCAATAACAATGTAAAAGGCTTTAGCCTCGTGGAATTTTTTGTCTAAACCTTGCTCCCATCCAAAAGTTTCAGTAATGATATACGATATTGAACCGCTCAATACGGGAATAGCAATAAGTCCGGTACCAATAACCCCAACTGCAAAAAGTAAATAGGCAAAATTTCCAGCCAAAGGTTTTAAAGCTGCGGCCGCTTGTTCTACCGTATCAATTTGATGGATACCAGCATTGAATAAAACTGTGCCAGTAGTAAGTATAATAAAATACATAACAAAACCCGAAAACGACATGCCAAAATCGACATCTTGTTGCATATCGTTAATGATTTTTTTATTAACTATTAAATGTCGTTTTCTATTTTTCATTTCTTCGACTTCTACTGAAGCCTGCCAAAAGAAAAGATAGGGAGAAATTGTAGTTCCTAAAATACCCACTAAAATAGCGACAAAGTCTTTGTTAAACTTTATAGTTGGAATAAATGTGGCTTTAGCTATAGCTGCAAAATCTTGTTTGTATAGAAAAGGGACAATAAAATAAACCAACATTACAATGCACAAATATTTGAGTACTGCAGCAATTTTCACATAGGGTAAGTATATAATTAAACCCAATAATAGAATAGTGAAAAACACACTAAAAAACGAGGCATCAATAGCCGGAAATAACAAATTACCGACAGCACCCATTCCAGCAATGTCAGCACCAATGTTCATTATAATAGCCGGAAAACTAAAAAGTAACATGAGGTATAAAACTGATTTATGATAATGGGTCTTTAAAGCCCCTGTTAACCCTTGTGAGGTAACTAAACCAATCTTTGCACACATTTGTTGAATAGCAGCCATTAGAGGAAAAGCAACAATAGAAGTCCAGAGTGTAGAAAGTCCGAATGCTGCACCTGCTTGAGAATAGGTAGCAATCCCAGAAGGATCATCATCACTAGCACCCGTTATTAAACCTGGACCTAATACTTTCCAAAAGCGCTTTAATTTATTAGTTTTATTCACAAGAGATAATTTCAATGCTAATTTACATTAAAAAAACCTCATTTCTAAAAAAGAAATGAGGTTGTTAATTTTATAATCCTGTATTATTTATAGTAAGGTTGCGTCAGAAGTAATTTCGGTGTTTAATAATTTTGAAATAGGACAGTTTTTTTCTGCTTTAGTTACCAATTCCTGAAATGTATCATTTGATATTCCTGGGATTTTAGCTTCTACAGTCAAAGTTGAACTAATAATACTTCCATTTTGAAAATCGATTACGCATTTGGTTTCAATACTATCCGGTGTAAATCCGGCTTCGCCTATAAAAGCGGAAAGCTGCATCGAAAAACAACCCGAATGTGCTGCTGCAACCAATTCTTCTGGATTCGTTCCAACGCCTTCCTCAAAACGAGAACCGAAAGAATATTGTGTGCTATTTAATGTGGTGCTTTGTGTAGTAAGTGCTCCATTTCCTTCTTTTACGGAACCTCTCCAAACTGCGGTTGCATTTCTTTTCATGATAGTTGATTGTTTAAAATTTCAGTCAAATTTAAGAATAGAATCGGAAATGGATGTTATATAATTATCATTATTTTTAATAAAAGGATTGATTTTGTCTTTTTACACTATCGTAATTCCGGCTTACTAGGGACCATTTCTAAAAGCTTATTTACCGTATTCCAATTACGTGTTGTAGAAACCACATTCATACTTTTCTCAATCCATTTATTATCGAGTCTGGTTTTGGCGGGAGAAATATCATATTTTAAATAAATCCGCTTTCCATCCAATTGAATTTCGTCTGGCTTGATAAAGTTTAAGTTAAGTTGAGTAATCATGTTGTCGGGTAGCATGGAGGATATAAACGAAACATATAATTTCTTTAAATCAACGCCTTCATCGTTCAGGAATTTATTTCTATCTAAACATGCCTGCAAATCTTCTTTGCCAATGACAATTACGGGAACATCATGCGCAAATTCCTTAAAAATTTCCTGCTTAATTAGAAAACCAACTTTACTCGGACTTTCCTCTTCCGTATCCACAAAAATATTTCCTGATTGAATATAAGTGACCGCATTGGTAAAGCCAATTGACTCGAGTGCTTTTTTCAAAGCCACCATGTTTATCATTTTATGTCCTGAAACATTGATGCCGCGGAGAAGGGCGAGATGGGTATGCATGATTAATAAATTTCTATAAAATTATATTTTTTTCTTAAATCCGTATCAAGTTTTAACCAATAGTTTATTTTTGCGCCATGGGAAGAAAACAAACTAACAAAGTCATCTTTGAAAACATCACTGTTCTTGATGCTGGTGCCAAAGGCGTATCGGTGGCTAAAGCTCCGGAAGGTCAAGTTATTTTTATACCTAACGTCGTTCCCGGCGATGTGGTAGATGTGCAAACCTTAAAGAAAAGAAAATCCTATTTTGAAGGCAAAGCCATCAAGTTTCACTCTTATTCTGAAAACCGAATTGAACCTGTTTGCCAGCACTTTGGTGCCTGTGGCGGTTGCAAATGGCAGAATATGAAATACGAGCAACAGTTATTTTACAAAAATCAAGAAGTCTATAACAACCTTAAACGCATTGGTAAAATTGAATTGCCTGATTTTGAACCGATATTGGGTTCAGAAAAGCAATTTTTCTACCGAAACAAAATGGAGTTTGGGTTTTCTGATACGCGTTGGTTAAACGAAACTGAAATTAAATCAGAAGACCAATCATTAAGTAAAAAGCCAGCTTTAGGATTTCATATTCCTAGAATGTGGGATAAGATTTTGGATGTTGAGAAATGCCACTTGCAGGAAGATCCATCAAATGAAATCCGGAATGCTATAAAAGGATTTGCTGTTGAAAATGATATGCCGTTTTTTAATGCTCGTAACCACGAAGGTTTGTTGCGTACGCTGATGATTAGAACGTCTTCAACGGGAGAAATCATGGTGCTAATTCAGTTCTTTAAGGAAGACAAAAAACAACGTGAATTGTTATTGAATTATATTGACGTAACGTTTCCACAGATTACTTCTTTACAGTACGTAATCAATGGTAAAGCCAACGATACCTTATACGACCAAGACATAAAATTGTATAAAGGAAGAGATTTTATTTTGGAAGAAATGGAAGGCTTGCATTTTAGTATTAACGCTAAATCGTTTTACCAAACCAACTCGGATCAGGCCTATGAACTCTACAAAATCACGCGCGAATTTGCAGGCTTGACAGGCAACGAAATCGTTTACGATTTATACACCGGAACGGGAACGATTGCACAATTCGTTTCCAAAAAAGCCAAAAAAGTAATTGGCGTAGAAGCAGTTCCCGAAGCAATTATTGATGCCAAAGAAAATGCCAAACGCAACAGTATTACCAATTGCGAGTTTTATGTGGGCGATATGAAAAACGTATTTAACGATGATTTTATTGCGCAACACGGTCAGCCCGATGTTATCATTACGGATCCTCCACGAGATGGAATGCACGCAGCTGTTGTAGAACAATTGCTAAAAATTGGCGCGGATAAGATTGTGTATGTTAGTTGTAATTCGGCTACACAAGCACGTGATTTAGCCCTAATGGATGAAATGTACAAAGTTACACGTGTGCGTCCGGTAGATATGTTTCCGCAAACGCATCATGTGGAAAATGTCGTACTTTTGGTGAAAAGATAGTTTACAGTCGCAGTATACATCTGAAAACTGAGACTGAGATTGACAACTCAATTAAAACAAATATGAAAAAGATACTATTTCTACTCTTTATAATAATCACTTTCTCCGGTTGCGAAAAGGACGATATCTGTATAGATGAAACTACTCCCCGATTGATATTAGAGTTTTATGACATTTCAAATCCGTCGAATTTGAAGAGTGTAGTGAACTTATTGATAACTGGCGAAGGACAAACAGCATTGGGCACTTTTAATGGAGTTAGTAAAATAGAGCTCCCGATAGATATTACAGAAGATACAACCCAATATAGTTTGATATTAAACAGTACAAGTTTAACCGGTGCGAATGAAGACTCGCTTAAATTTAATTACAC
>CALQCV020000004.1 GCA_943329165.2 Candidatus Nitrotoga sp. CP45
CAAGCTGAAAAGTTACTTAACGAGCTTTACGCTATCGAACCTACTAACGAAGAAATTTTTATTCAAAAAGCCAATATTTATTCTAAAAGAGATAATCACGAAAAAGCTGTGGAGTTTTTACAAACAGCTTTGAAATATACCGAAGATTTTGCTGATGTCTACAACTTAATAGGCATGGAATATCTTTTTATGGATAATCTGGAATTGGCAAAAGAAAACTTTATCAAATGTTTGGAAGAAGATTTTGAAGATCAATCTGCCTTGTATAATGTGGTTTATTGCTTCGAATTTTTAGACCAAAATCTAGAAGCCATTGAATATCTAAAAACATATATTGACAGAAATCCATATAGCGAAATCGCTTGGCATCAGTCGGGAAGATTATATTACGGGGTAAAAGATTATGAAAACGCAGTGCGCTCTTTTGAATTTGCAACCTATATAGACGAAGAATTTGTTGGCGCTTACATGGAAAACGCTAAAGCTTTAGAGCGATTGAAACGCTATGAAGACGCGATTGAAAGTTATAACAAAACAATCGAATTAGATGATCCAACATCGTATGCTTTATTGCGAATTGGCAAATGTTATGAAAAACTAGGCAATAAAGTCCAAGCATTGAAATTTTTCAATAAAACAGTACACGAAGATCCATTATTAGACAAAGGCTGGATTGCGATTACTGATTTTTATGTTCGTCAAAAAAATTATCAAAAAGCGTTGTATTTTGTCAACAAAGCATTAGCTATTGATGACCAAAATCGATCATATTGGAAACGCTACGCTACGATTAACAAAGCGATGGATCATTTTGAAGAAGCGGAATTTGGTTATCGTAAAGCAGTTGAGTTTGGCGATTATCAATTAGATACTTGGTTGTTTTGGGTTGATATTATGCAAATAATGGGCGAAAACAACAACGCTATTTTAACTTTAATCCAGGCAGCTGAATATTTCACAGATGATTACGAAATTGAATATCGTATGGCAGGTTTTCATATGCTTTTAAACGAAGAAGAAAAAGGAAACTACCATTTGAGTAACGGTTTACGAATCAATTCAAAACACCAAACCATTCTAAAAGAACTGTTTCCAACTGTTTGGGATAGAGCAACTGTTCAGGAATATATCGCAAAACACACAAAATCAGAATAATGTCGAAAAGACAATTTGGCTTGCTCGGTAAAAATATTAGCTATTCTTTCTCGAAGAAATACTTCACGGATAAATTTGCTTTAGGAAATTTATTCGATTGCTCTTACGAGAATTTCGACATTCAAACCATTGAAGAATTCCCATCAATTATTGCCAACAATCCTGATTTAAAAGGATTAAATGTAACCATTCCATACAAAGAAAGTGCCATTTCTTACCTTAATAAACTCTCTAAAAACGCTGCTCAAATTGGCGCAGTAAACGTTATTCGGGTTACTAAAAAAGGACATTTAAAAGGATATAATTCCGATTATTATGGTTTTATGAAATCTTTAGAACCATTATTACAACCACATCATAAAAAAGCATTAATTCTGGGAACCGGTGGCGCAGCCAAAGCAGTTTCTTTTGCGTTAGACAAACTCGGAATTCTATACACTTTTGTGACTCGTGAAAAAAAAGAAGGCATGATTGACTACAACCGAATTAATGCAACCACTTTTGATAATTACCATATTATTATAAATTGCACTCCTGTTGGCACTAGTCCAAATACTAAAGAATTTCCACCAATTCCTTATACTTTTTTTACGGATAAACACATTGCTTTCGATTTGATATATAATCCAGAGGAAACACAGTTTTTGAAAAAAGCCAAAAAGCAAAGAGCCATTACAAAAAATGGCTACGAAATGTTAGTCCTCCAAGCAGAAAAAGCCTGGAAGATTTGGAATAAATAAATTTATCTACTATATAAGCCATATAAGTTTTTAAAGTCTTAAACGAACTTATATGACTTATATGGTTCAAAAAAAAATACATGAATATCAAAATTTTAACCATTGGCAAAACCGATAACAAGGCGTTGCAGTCATTAATTGATGATTATACCAAACGCTTGTCTTTTTACATCAAGTTTGATTTGGAAATTATACCCGATATTAAAAACGTCAAAAATCTTTCTGAAAGTCAGCAAAAAGAAAAAGAAGGAGAACTGATTTTGTCCAAACTCACACCAACGGATCAATTAATATTATTAGACGAGAACGGAACGACATTTACCAGCGTTGGTTTTTCGAATTATATGCAGAAAAAAATGAATTCGGGCCTAAAAACTTTAGTGTTTGTTATTGGTGGCCCATATGGATTTAGCGACGAAGTCTATCAAAAAGCACAAGGTAAAATTTCACTTTCGCGAATGACATTTTCGCATCAAATGGTGCGTTTATTTTTTATAGAACAATTGTATCGTGGATTTACAATTCTGAGAAATGAACCGTATCATCATCAATAATGGTTTTCAGGCAAAAATTTCAGTTTAAAAGATGTATTCTCGGTTGGCATTTACTGAAACGCCTTTTTGTCTTATCTCAAGCTTTTTGATAAAGAATTTATATTCGATATACTTCCCAAAAGTCATCCCTTTATCAAAAGAAAAATAAATTGTGGAATGCACCGCTAGCTTATCAACAAACTCCTGCAATTGATTTTTGGAGAAAACCAAATCATTATAATGCACTAAATCATTTCGGTCTAAATGAAAATGCACTATGTTAAAATCTGGCTTTTCTAGTTTATAATGAATTTTGGTAAAAGGGGAAAAAGCCATCGTTTTCTTCACTGTATCCGTATAAGCAAAATAGTTTTCAGACGTTTCGCTTTTGTGCGTGCTTGACGCTTTTTTTGCTTGCAGCTTTTTAATTTCCAAAATCACTTTTCGTAACGGCAAACGGTTATCAATATTGAAAAGCCAATTGGTAGAACTAATCGAATTATTCCTATTAACATCAACCAAAGTATCTTTTTCTTCGATTTTGAAAAAGAAATAAATCGGAAAATGCTCTTTCACATCAGCCACAACCGTTTCATTGGTTTGCGGTAACAACACTTCTTTTTTTTGGCATGATAGAAATAAAAACAAAAAAACTAAAACAACTATTCTTTTCATATTTGACTGACTAACTTTATAGTTTCCATGGCTTCTTTTACATCATGCACTCTGAGGATTTTGGCACCTTTTTGCAACGAAATGGTATTCAAAACTGTTGTTCCGTTTAGGGCTTTATCAGCTGAAGTTTCGAGCGTTTTGTATATCATTGATTTTCTTGAAACACCAACCAATATTGGTAATTCGAGTATTTGAAACAACTCTAAATTATTCAAAACCTCAAAATTTTGTTCCTTAGTTTTGGCAAATCCAAATCCCGGATCAATCAGCAAATCGCTGATTCCCAAACTTCGTGCATGAACAACTTTATCGGAAAAGTAAAGCAACATTTCTTTGGTTACATTTTCATAATTCGCCATACTTTGCATAGTTTGCGGATTACCTTTCATGTGCATCATTATATAAGGAACTTGAAGTTTTGCAACGGTTTCCATCATTGTTGTGTCTAAACTTCCTGCCGAAATATCATTAATAATGCAAGCACCATTTTCAATTCCGGTTTTCGCCACTTTAGCACGAAAAGTATCAACAGAAATCAAGGTATCTGGAAAGTGTTTTATAACTAATTGTATAGCAGGAACTAACCGCTCAATTTCCTCAAATTCCGAAACAAACTCCGCGCTTGGCTTGCTAGAATAAGCCCCAATATCTATAAAAGTAGCGCCTTCAGTAAGCATTTTTTCAACTTGTAAGAGCACACTTTTTTCATCTGAATGTTTGCCTCCATCGTAGAACGAATTTGGTGTAATATTCAATATTCCCATCACTTTGGGATATGTTAAGTCAATTAGTTTTCCGAGGCAATTAATGGTCATTTATTTCAGTAATCTGTGTTCAGTTGCTGGTATTCAGTTAAGATACTCTTAAATACCAATCTTAATTCTTCAAGCAGCAATCAGCAATCAAAAAAATTCTTTACTTTTGAAAAAATTTGATACAAATATACATCGAAATGAGTAATACTTCTCAAGAATATGATAAGGTAATCGCAATTTGTCGACAACTTTACGCCAACAAAATGACAGATTATGGAAGTGCTTGGAGAATCTTGAGATTGCCATCATTAACCGACCAAATATTCATCAAAGCCCAACGGATAAGAAGTTTACAACAAAACGAAATTCGTAAAGTTGAGGAAGACGAAACCAGCGAATTCATTGGGATTATCAACTATTCTATCATGGCATTAATTCAATTGGATTTAGGTGTAGTAGACCAACCCGATTTGGATGCGGCTAAAGCTATTCAGCTTTATGATGAGAAAATTGCCGCTACAAAATCACTTATGGAAGACAAGAATCATGATTATGGTGAAGCTTGGCGCGAAATGCGTGTGAGTTCGTTGACCGATTTGATTCTGCAAAAGTTACTTCGCGTAAAGCAAATTGAAGACAATAAAGGAAAAACTTTGGTCTCTGAAGGTATCGATGCTAATTATCAAGATATGATTAACTACGCTGTTTTTGCTTTGATTTTAATGAAATTTGGAAATTAAATAACAAATTTGAAATAACAAAATTTAAATAATTTTCAAATTCCAAAAACAAAATTTAAAGCCCAACAGAATGGAAAAAAAATATGATTTTGAAGAAAGAACATTACAATTTGCAATAAGTTGTAGATTATTCTTGTCAAAACTTCCAAATTCTATTTCAAATAGTGAAGACAGCAAACAATTGATTAGGTCTTCTGGTTCTATCGGGGCAAATTATATTGAAGCGAATGAAGGTTTAAGTAAAAAAGATTTTCTTTTCAGATTAAAAATTTCAAGAAAAGAAGCTAAAGAGAGCGTCTATTGGCTGAGAATAATTCAAGCCGTGAATCCTGTTTTTGAAAATGAAACTTCAAAACTATTGCAAGAAGCAACAGAATTAAAACTAATTTTATAAGCAATCATAGAGAAATCGAAATAGCGTTTGAATTTTAAAATTTAATTTTTGAAATTTATTTGGAATTTGGTTTTTATCAATTTTTAATTTAAAAATATGACTCTTTCAAAAAACTACATCGCCTGGTCTTTAAGAATTATTGTAGCGGTTCTTTTTGTACTTTCTGCTTTAGCGAAGCTATCAAAAGGACATTTATTGGATTCCCCTTATTTTGCAATTTCAACTTTTGAAGTTAAGCAATTGTATCCCATGGGATTTTCAGAAGGTTTTGCTCCCTTCTTTTCCCGAACACTTATCGGTATTGAATTGGCATTAGGATTATTGCTTTTACAAAACAATTGGCTACGTAAATTTATTGTGCCAGTGACTACACTATTATTACTTGTCTTTATTGGTCATTTGAGTTATGTAACTTTCTTGAGTGGGGGAAATAGCGGCAACTGCGGTTGTTTTGGAGAACTTATTCCTATGACTCCGATAGAAGCTATAATCAAAAACATATTAGCTGTAGGACTCTTAGCTTATCTGTTTGTTTTGTTGCCAAAAGATACTAAAACCGGAAACTTTTGGGTTTTGACGACTGTACTTTTTGCTACAATTTTGGCTATTTTCATGTTGGCTCCGATACAACCACCGGCAAGTAACTTTGAAGTTTCAACAACAGAAATCACCGCTAATGATACAACTCAGACAGCAACTGTTGACACAACAACTATTAAAGTTTCAAATGATACCGTCAAGAAAGTTGAAGCAGTAAAAACTATTGTACAAAAAGAAATAAATGAACCTGAAAAACACAAATCAGGTTATGCATCGTATTTTTCCAAAATTGATACGGGAAGAAAAACACTTTGTTTTTTTGTGCCAGGCTGCGACCATTGTCGTGTAGCGGCGAAAGAATTGACAGAGTTGAAACAAAAAGATAAAAATTTTCCGGAAATATTAATTATCTTTATGAATGAGGAAGCAGATTTGATTCCGGACTTTTTTAAATTTGCCGGAGCTGAATATCCTTATAAAATAATTGAAGTTATTCCTTTTTGGAAAGTATTAGGTTCCGGAAAAGATACCCCAGGTGTTAAGTATTTATGGAACGGAAATGAGTATAAATATTATTGGGGTATCGCTGATAATAAATTTAACCCTATTGATTATCAAAAAATGGTTAGCAAACCTTTCTCCGAACTAAAAAAATAATTAGTTTTAGGTATCTTTTACTATTTTTAAATATTAAAATTTAGAGCAATGATTAAGTATATAATGTCTAGAAGATTGTATCAACGTGTGCTCTTAGGAATTTTAGCCTGTGTTGTAGTTTTTTTTATTGGATATTACATTTTGGAGCGCATCTCTACAATGGAAAACCCACCACTAGGGAACACTATGTATATAGTTATTGGAAGTGCACTTATGTTTACTTCAGGCTTAGGCGTTGTTTTAGTTATAAAGTATCTTTATGATTATAAAAAGAAAAAAGAAAGACGAGAACGTAAAAGAAAAAAACAAAAATTATTTTATCTAAAAAATCAAAAAGAAAAAAAATCCGAATAATTATTTAGCCTCAAATTTAATACAATATGAAAAAAATAGCGTTATGCTTATTTGCCACCGTGATAGCCTTGTCTTGCAGCAATGCCCAAAATAAGGAATTCTCGAATGAGAGTCTGTCAAAAAAATTAATTACTCCTGAAAACAAAGAAATTTCATTTGAAGAAATTTTAAAAAAACACAACGGAAAAGTTACCGTGATTGAAGTTTGGGCTTCTTGGTGTGGCGATTGTGTAAAAGCAATGCCAAAAGTAAAAGAAATGCAAGCCAACAATCCGAATGTTGATTATCTATTCGTTTCCATGGATAAAGCTTTTGATAAATGGCAAGCCGGAATTGAAAAGCATGAATTAAAAGGTGACCACTATTGGGCAACAGACGGCATGAAAGGTGAATTTGGGGAATCAATAGATTTAGATTGGATTCCGAGATATATTATTATTGATAAAAAAGGTAAAATCGTAATTTATCGTGCAATTGAAACCGATTTTGATAAAATTAATGAGCAATTAAAAAAACTAGAATAATGAGACAAAAAATTGTTGCAGGAAATTGGAAAATGCACAAAAATGCCGAAGAAACAGAAGATTTATTAAATGAATTAATAGATAAATTACCTAATGATGTTGAAGCACAAGTCATTGTAGCCCCGACATTTATTAACCTTGCTTCAGCTGTGGATCATTTAGAATTTACCAATATTGCCGTAGCTGCACAAAATATGAGTCAGTTTGAAAGTGGCGCTTACACTGGCGAAATTTCAGCAGACATGCTTAAAAGTATCGGCGTAAATATTGTTATCATCGGCCATTCTGAAAGACGTGCATATTTTAATGAAACCGATTTTATTTTAGCCGATAAAGTAACAACTGCTTTATCACACAATATGACAGTAATTTTTTGCTTTGGCGAAGAATTAAAAGACAGACAAAACAACCAACATTTTAATATAGTCGAAAACCAACTTCGTGATGGATTGTTTCATATTAAAGACAAAGATTGGGAACAAATAGTATTGGCATACGAACCTGTTTGGGCCATTGGAACCGGAGAAACTGCTTCACCAGAACAAGCGCAAGAAATGCACCGATTCATCAGAGAAACAGTTAGACAACGTTCTGGAAGTACTATTGCCGACGATGTTTCCATACTTTACGGAGGCAGCGTTAAACCTGATAACGCAAAAGAAATTTTCTCAAAACCAGATGTTGATGGAGGACTAATTGGTGGTGCTGCTTTAAAGGCAACCGACTTTGCCGCAATTGTTAGGTCGATATAAGAAAAATAACATATAAATTACAAATCTTTCATTATTTTGAAAGATTTTTTTTATGTATTTTATACTTAAACTGTATTTTATCGGTTTTATTTGCTTTTAAACGAATAAATGACTTATTTTTACCCCACTCTAAAGTCAAAACAGATGAAAACAAAATTCACCCTAATTCTTGTGATGTTATTCACATTGAGTAGCCACGCCCAAGTTGATATTCAGAAACGGTTTCAATCTGATTCCAGGAAATATTATAATTGGAACAAAGAATTTGAAAAATACGAACTCAAAGAAACAGAATACGAAAACACTGTTATTGATATTCGTGAAATAGGCTCAAAAACTAATGGTTACATTGTAATCAGCATGTATGATAATGGGCAAGTGCGACTGCATCATGGTTCTATAATTGAATTCACGCAAACTAGCGAAGAGGAGGGTACTTGGCTGATTCGCTCCAAATTTATGAGAGCAAAATTAGTATACAATCCTAGAGAAAATACTATTACCTATCTTTATGATGCCGAAGGTAAACGTTATAGCAAGTTGATGATTTTCAAAGTAACTCCAGATGAAATTCCAAATGCTAGTTTAAAAACTATTGCAAAAACAGATGATTAATTTTTTGATGAAATGACTTCGCAGTAAAGGCATCGATTGCTATCTTTGCAAAAAAAAGAATGTCAAACATCTATTTAGCTTATCATTTTTCGGTTGAACCAAAAGATCTGGGTACCGAAATTTTAATCGCAGAACTTGGTGAAAAATCTTTTGAAAGTTTCATGGAAACCGAAAACGGATTTAGTGCCTTCGTACAAAAAGACCTTTGGACTAAAAATATATTAGATGATATTTATTTGTTACATTCTCCTGAGTTCACTATTTCCCACACAATCGAAGAAATTGAGCAAGTCAATTGGAATGAGGAATGGGAAAAAAACTTCGAGCCCATTGATGTAGACGGAAAATGCCATGTTCGCGCGCCATTTCACCCAAAAACTAACGCTGAATTTGATATTGTCATAGAACCTAAAATGAGTTTCGGAACTGGTCATCACGAAACAACCCACATGATGATTCAACATCTTTTGGAAACAGATGTAGCCAACATGAAAACTTTAGACATGGGTTGTGGCACTGCAATTTTAGCTATTCTTGCCGAAATGAAAGACGCCAAACCTATCGACGCTATCGATATTGACAACTGGTGCTATTTGAATTCTATTGAAAATGCAGAACGCAATAACTGTCATGAAATCTCCGTATATGAAGGCGATGCTTCTTTACTAAAAGACAAAAAGTACGATTTGATAATTGCTAATATCAATCGTAATATTTTGCTAAACGATATGCAGCAATACGTTGACTGTTTAAACAAAAAAGGTATTCTTTTATTAAGTGGCTTCTACAAGGAAGACTTTCCGTTTATTGATGAGTCGTGCAGCGAAAAAGGCTTAACATTTGTTAAAAAATTCGAAAGAAATAATTGGGTTTCTTTGAAATATGTAAATTAGCAGCGCAAAATTTTACACTTAGTAAAACGAAATGAAAATGAGTACTATTGAAGAAGTTCAGGAAGACGTTTTAGTCGAAGAACAAATTGGAATTAACAACGAAATCGTATTGTATAATGATGATGTCAATACTTTTGATCATGTGATTGATACTCTAATTCGTGTTTGCAACCATACTTCTGAGCAAGCGGAACAATGCGCTATTTTAGTTCACTATAAAGGAAAATGTACTGTCAAAACGGGTTCGTTTGACGAACTAAAACCACAATGCACACAACTTTTAGAAGCAGGTTTAAACGCGGAAATTATCTAAAGTAAACCACGAAGAAACACAAAGAAGGCACAAAGCGCACTACAAAACTTAGTGAACTTTGTGCCTTTTTCTTGGTGGTCTTTGTGGGTAATTAGCTTTTAAACTTCCAATCAAACTCGTCGTTATCATTGATAATAGCGCCCATTTCAACTCGAATTATATCATCATATTCTGATTGCAGAATCAACCAATTACTTTCGTTGAAGTGATTTTCGGTAGTATCAAAATCTTCTTTTGTCCAGGATTTAAATGGCAATTCATTTTTTACAACTTCTATATTTCTTCCCAAGACTTTTTTATCCAAAATGGTAGCTTCCGGATGTGAACAAATAATATAACCCAAGCGAAACTCTTCATCTTCATAAAAAGTTAAACTCCATTTTTGCCGATTATACAAACAAATGACATTACCCTCTTCATCAGTATATTGCTTACTTGGTTTGCCATAAAGCAACTCAACATCTTTTTGCTTCATCCCAAAAAGCAAATTGTCGATACCGTTTTTTAGATTAATAATCATCATTTCGATTTTAATACTCAAACTTCCCAAACTCACTTTCAATAGTGAGTTTTTTGCTTTCACTTGCTTCCACTCTACCTACAATTTGGGCATCAACGCCAAAAGATTTTGAAATTTCAATAATGTCTTTGGCAAATTCGTTTGGAACATATAATTCCATTCGGTGTCCACAATTGAATACTTGATACATTTCTTTCCAGAGGGTTGCCGATTGTTCCTGAATTAGCTTGAAAAGCGGCGGTACAGGGAATAGATTATCCTTTATTACATGAACATTGTCTACGAAATGCAACACTTTGGTTTGTGCTCCGCCAGAACAATGCACCATTCCGTGAATATCTTTTGGTGTGTATTTATTTAAAATAGTTTTGATTATTGGAGCGTATGTTCGTGTTGGTGACAACACCAATTTTCCAGCATCAATTGGAGAATTTTTTACTTCGTCCGTCAATTTTGTTCTTCCGGAATACACCAAATCATTTGGTACCAAATTATCGTAACTTTCCGGATATCTTACGGCTAGATATTTGGCAAAAACGTCATGCCGTGCTGATGTTAAACCGTTGCTTCCCATTCCGCCGTTATAACTTTTTTCATAGTTGGCTTGACCGTAAGAAGCCAAACCAACAATCACATCTCCAGCTTTGATATTTGCATTGTCTATCACGTCACTCCTTTTCATTCGGGCAGTAACGGTTGAATCTACAATTATAGTTCTGACCAAATCGCCAACATCAGCAGTTTCACCACCAGTTGCGTGAATGGTTACACCAAAAGTCTTTAGCTCGGCAATCAATTCTTCGGTTCCGTTTATAATAGCAGAAAGCACTTCACCCGGAATTAGATTTTTGTTTCTTCCGATGGTAGATGAAAGCATGATATTATCGATCGCGCCAACACAAAGTAAATCGTCAATATTCATAATCAACGCATCTTGCGCAATGCCTTTCCAAACGGAAATATCGCCGGTTTCTTTCCAATACAAATACGCTAAAGACGATTTTGTTCCGGCGCCATCGGCATGCATAATGAGACAATAGTTGTCATCATTAGTAAGATAATCGGGAACAATTTTGCAAAAAGCTTTAGGAAATAATCCTTTGTCGATGTTTTTAATAGCGTTATGGACATCTTCTTTGGAAGCCGAAACTCCACGAAGATTGTAACGTTGACTGTTATCGGAACTCATTAGTTGCAGTTAGTTGCCCTTCGACAAGCTCAGGGTGAAGTTGTGCCGTAAATATATAACTTAGATTTGGGATTTGGGATTTGGGATTTGGGATATTTTTTAGATTTATTTCTCAACGATTAGAATTTCTACGCGACGGTTTTCATTTTCTTCTGCTTGGTTTTGCTCAGGAATTTTGTGAATCGGCCGCAACACTCCATAACCCACGAACTTCATCCTTTTTCTATCGATTTTATTCCGCAACAAATAATTGTATATTGCTCGGGCTCGAGCCGTGGAAATATTGGCTAAATCATTAACCATTTGGCAACAAATATGACCTTGTATTTCAATTTTAAGTTTTGGATTTTCTTGCATAGCACAAAGCAAATCATATAAACTAGATTCTGACTTTGGAACTATTCTTGCCGAGTTGTTATAAAAATAAATATTGGGCAATTTAACGGTTTCACCTACTTTTGAATTTCTTATTTTCTTGGTAAACTCACTTTCGGTCGGCAAAACTGTAGGTTCATTATAGAAAATCGTCACTTTTCGGTTCTCTGCTTGGATTTTGGATTGTTTAAAATCTTTACCAAAAGCTGTTTTTTCTAAATTTATATCGAATTTCAAACCACTTTTCTCCAACAAAATATGAACATTATCAATACGTCTTTCCGCTAGTTTTTTATTGTAATCCTTAGTGTCAATGCTATCGCAATACCCTAGAAGTTTGGTAATTTCAATATTTTTATTTTTGGAAATCCATTCGTTAATCTCTAAAATTGAGGTTGGATTTGGAAAATCTTTATTGAAATCGAAAAAGACTTCCAACTGTTTTTGCCCCAACGATTTGAAGGAAACCAGAAAAAACAATATCACGATTTTTAATTTCATTATTTATTTACAATTAAGATTTCTACTCTGCGATTGGCAGCTCTTTCTTTTTCATTTCTCTCAGGCACTTTATAAATTGGATCATTGCTTCCATAACCTCTGAACGCTAATCTATTTACTTTTACTCCGTATTTTGTCATATATTTCAAAATAACCAAAGCTCTTCTATAGGATAATTTGGTGTCATTCGGATTTGGATTACAGCATATATGTCCGTGAATTTCAATTACAAGCTTTGGATTATTTATCATAATATCAAGCAATTCATCCAAAAGTGGCAGCGATTCATCCATCACTCTTTCTGAATTAAAATAAAAGTTGATATTATTTATTCTAACTAAATCGCCTTTTTTGGCCTTATAAAATTTTGATTCTAATGTTGCCCTTTCGGCTTCAACAAGCGCTTGCTTATCGGCAACTTCTAGTATGTCTTCTTCTTTTGTTTCTTCAACTTTTACTTCTTTAACTCGTCCTTTTACAAAAGGGCCGTCAGGTATTGTTTGGGCATTTTTTACAACTTCAGTTTTTTCTTTTATAAGATTGTAAAACACTTCTACTTTCCTATTTTCATTTTGATTTTTGGAATATTTAAAGTCCTCGCCAAATGATTTTAACACTACTTTATCAGAAACTTTAATATTGCTTTTATTCAAGAATTCCACTATTGAATTAACTCGTCGCATCGCTAAATCTTTGTTGTATTTACTGTCGTCAACGCTATCACAAAATCCTAATACTTTTATTATTTCAGCAGTTTTATTATCTAAAACCCATTGATTAATTTTATTTTGTGAAATTTCATTTGGAACATCTTTATTGAAATCAAAAAAAACATCAAGCTTGTTTTGTCCAAAACCGTATAAAGAAAATAGTGAAATACAAAGTATATAAATCTTTTGCATACTAATTTTCTACAATTAAGATTTCTACTCTGCGATTGGCAGCACGTTCTTGCTCATCTTTTTCGGGCAACGGATAAATCGGTTGTGTGCTTCCAAAACCTTTATAAGACAAACGCTCCTTTTGGATTTCATTATGCACTAAAAAAGTATAAATGGCTTTGGCGCGTTGTGTTGACAAATCGGCTCTGTCAATAGGCATGCAACACAAATGTCCTTGAATTTGGATTTTTAAATTTGGATTTTTTTGAAGAACCAAAAGCAACTCATACATTTTTCCACGAGATTCATTAACAACAGCAAAGGTGTTGATTACAAAATTTAGATTTTCTATTTTGAGTTTTTCTCCAGATTTGGATTCACCCACTTTCTTCATAAAAGTGCGGTCGAGTGTAAATTCGGATTTGGTTCCATTTGGGTTTTCGAAGACTAATTTTTCGGGGTAAACTATTTCTGGCTTAGGATCTCCTTTGATGATTTCTTTTTTAATACCGAGGATTTCATCTTCGCGCGGTAAATCTTTTTCGAGAATATAGTAAATGGCGACCCTGCGATTTTCAGCTTTGTTTTTGGATTGATCAAAGCTTTCGCCAAAACTTCTGGTTTTAAAATCTTCTCTGATTTTGATTTGATTTTTGACAGCGTTAAAAATATAATTTACTCGTTTTTGAGCTAAAGTATCATTGAAACCGTTGTTCCCATCTTCATCTGTAAATCCGTGAATGGCTACTATTTTATTGTTCGTGTTTTCGGAAATCCAAGTACTCAGTTTGGTATTTTCCTTTATATTTAATTCAAATTTATTGCTCTCAAAATACACAGTGAATTTCTCTTGAGCAAAACAAGTGACTAATGAAATTAAAAACAAAAAAAGGCTAAAATGTGTTTTCATAGGTTAAAAAAACAATCGAAAGTTACGCAAAATTGTTTGGAGTACTCAAATATACAGCCAATAATAGTAGAATATAATTATATTTGAGGACTAAAAATTAGACTATGAAACAACTACTACTATTATCTTTTTTATTTGTGACACTTTTGGCGAGTTCACAATCGGTAATTCAAGCTGTAAATTCGGGAAGTATTATTTCGGCAAGCAGTTCGGTTTCCGTTGGTGAAGTTGTTGTGGTTCCGGAAAATCAAACGCGATCAAGTTCTGGAATTATTGGGATTTTGGCACAAACACAACTTGAGGTTCGTCAATTGGAACTTAGCGAAAAAATTACTGTTTTTCCTAATCCAACAATGTCTTCGATTTCTTTTCAAACAGAAACTAATCTAACCGATGAAAAAATTTCCATTTTTAATTTATCGGGGCAATTAATTTCGGAGAAACATGTTGCTGCTGACAATTCATTGGATTTATCTGAGCTTGCCACTGGCATTTATCTTATTCAATTTACAAACAAAAATATCAATTCGTTTAAAATAATCAAACACTAAATTCAATTGTAAAAATCAATTTCAATTTATTTAAATACTAAACATGAAAAAATTATTACTTCTATCTGCACTTTTTATTTCATTCTTGACTTTTGCGCAAGTACCACAAGGAATATCATACCAAGCCATTGCTTTAAACGGTTTAGGAACTCCGGTAGTGAGTTCAAATGTTAAACTGAAACTTTCAATTCTTGACACTTCTGCATCAGGAAACGTTTTATATTCGGAAACACAATTAAAAACTACTAATGCACAAGGATTATTCAGTTTGGTTATTGGACAAGGGACTATAGTTTCTGGGGCATTTAATACTATCAACTGGGGAACAAATTCCAAATTTTTAAAAGTTGAAATGGATGCTACAGGCGGAACAACATATGTTTTGGTTGGAACCACGCAGTTATTAAGTGTACCTTATGCTTTAGCTGCAGACAGTTTAATTACTTCACCTGGCGAAGGTATCACTTTGGTTTCACCAAGTGGAACGCCTTATCAACTAACAGTTAACGATAGTGGACAACTGTCATTACCTACCTCTAGTACAACTTCGCCAAGTACACCAAATAATTTCTATATGTATGGCACATTCAATACATTTAATCCAACATCAGCATTGTTAATGACCAATTACAATAGTGGAAATTTAAACAGATATGGTTATCGATATTTAACAGCCGGGACTGAATTAAAGTTTTTGGCAACTAATACCGCTAATTCTGCCATATATGGAGTTGATTTATCTAATAATCTACAAGTAAATGGAGCAAGTTATTTAGTAGATACTAATGGATTTTATTTAATTGATTTAGTGAATGGTAATAACCCTACTTTTCCCATAAATGATTTTAGCTTAACAGTAAATTCTCTTGCGCCACAATTTCAAAATGTACTTACTTCTACAGTTTATAACAGCACGTATTCAGTAGCTACAAATAAATTCTCATTTAATTTAACTCTTTCAGCAAATAGTAGCAATGGTTATGAATTTTTTTATGAAGATGCTAAAGGAAGTTCCCATGGCGATAATCTTGCCGATGGAAGTATAGAAAGTTATGGTTCGCCAATAACTATATCCAATACAACGTCAGTTCCAAAAAATTACAGAGTAGAATTGACATTAAATTTTAACGGTTCGGCTTCTTACGTAGTCATTCCGCTTTAAGTAAAATTAATCATTAGGCTAGATCTAATTGTAAAAACCTGCTCGAAAATTTTTCAAGCAGGTTTTTTTCTATATTCTCTTCTCTATTTTCTTTATCATTTTTACTATTATCTTGTAAACAACAATTCTCTGTATTTAGTCAATGTCCAAATTTCGTCATCAACCAAAAGTTCCAATTTGTCGCAGTGCTCTCTAATTACATCAAAGTATGGTTTCACTTTGTCACAATACATTTCAGCCATTTTCTGAGCATCAGCTAAGGCATTTGCTTTTTTACGTGCTTCAGTCATTGCTTCCACATTAGAATTTATTCCTTCAATGTGTGCAGAGATTTCTTTGATTAGAGAGATTTGTTCTTTGGCTGTTTTCTCAAAGGCTGCCCCGAAGATTTCTTTCAGTCCACGAACGTTTTCAATCAAGGTGTTTTGGTAACGAATCGCTGTTGGAATAACATGATTCCGAGCAATATCTCCAAGAACTCTTCCTTCAATTTGGATTTTCTTGGTGTATTCTTCCAATTCAATTTCGTAACGCGCTTCCACTTCAACGTGATTCATTACATTCAAATCTTTGAATAAATCCAATGCTTTTTTAGAAACTTTAGCTTTCAAAGCCGTTGGTGTGGTTTTATGATTGCTCAATCCGCGTTTCTTCGCTTCTTTTTCCCAAGCTTCGCTGTAACCATCTCCTTCAAAAAGGATATTTTTTGTCTCTTTAATATATTCTCTTAAAACATTAAAAATCGCTTCATCCTTCTTTAAATCTTTTTTCTCAATTAAAACATCGACTTCTTTTTTGAAGTCTATTAATTGTCTGGCTACAATAGAATTTAGAGTTGTCATGGCATTAGCGCAGTTTGCAGAAGAACCTACAGCGCGGAATTCGAATTTATTTCCGGTAAAAGCAAATGGTGAAGTTCTGTTTCTATCCGTGTTATCCAAAATTACTTCCGGAATTTTACCAACCACATTTAGTTTCAAATCTGTTTTTTCTTCTGGAGACAATTTCCCTTTGGTTACGCCTTCTAATTCAGCTAAAACTTTTGTTAATTGTTGCCCGATGAAAACCGAAATAATTGCTGGTGGCGCTTCATTTGCTCCTAATCTGTGGTCATTACTTGCTGTCGCAATGGCAGCACGAAGCAATTCTTCGTATTCCTGAACTGCTTTTATGGTATTGATAAAAAACGATAAGAATTGTAAGTTGCTCATTGGTGTTTTTCCAGGAGATAATAAATTTACACCGGTATCAGTAGCCATTGACCAGTTGTTATGTTTTCCTGAACCATTTACACCTTGAAAAGGTTTTTCGTGGAAAAGCACTTTAAAATCATGGCGCTCACCCACTTTTGACATTACATCCATTAATAATGAATTGTGGTCAACGGCTAAATTGGTTTCTTCAAAAATTGGAGCTAATTCAAATTGGTTTGGCGCAACTTCATTATGACGTGTTTTAACCGGAATTCCCAGTAACATACATTCTTCTTCCAACTCTCTCATATAATTCAATGCACGAGATGGAATTGAACCAAAATAATGATCATCTAATTGTTGTCCTTTTGCGGATGTGTGACCTAACAAAGTTCTACCCGTCATAACGATATCTGGTCGAGAATTCGCTAAAGAAGCATCAATCAAAAAATATTCTTGTTCCCAACCTAAAGTGGCTGTTACTTTTTTTACATTTTTGTCAAAATATTTACAAACGTCAACTGCTGCTTCATCAACGGCATTTAACGCACGTAAAAGTGGTGTTTTATAATCTAATGCTTCACCTGTGTAAGAGATGAAAACGGTTGGAATACACAAAGTTGTTCCAAAAATAAATGCTGGCGAAGTTGGATCCCAAGCGGTGTATCCACGGGCTTCAAATGTGTTTCTGATTCCACCATTGGGGAAAGACGATGCGTCAGGCTCTTGTTGTACTAACTGTCCGCCACCAAATTTTTCAACTGGATCTGAACCATCATAAGAAGTTTCGAAAAAAGCATCATGCTTTTCTGCTGTCGCTCCAGTTAGTGGTTGAAACCAATGCGTATAATGCGTTACGCCTTTTGACAAAGCCCATTCTTTCATTCCCATTGCGATGTAATCAGCAAGCTTTCTATCTATTTTAGTTCCGTGCTGCACCGCGTCTTTTACACCTTTGTGCGCATCTGCAGTCAAGAACTGTTTCATCGCTTTATCATTAAACACATTTGAACCAAAAAGATCTGATTTCCTACCAGATTCCTCAAATTTTATAGGTTTTCTACTTGATGCATCTTTTAATGCTTGAAAACGTAATATTGCCATAACTTCAAATTTTAAGTAGTTTTTCTGTAGTTTTAAAATTAAAACACAAAAGTAATCAAACTATGCCTAAAATTAAATCTTAATTATTATTAAATTATATTTATTTGTCAAATAAAATGCTTATTTAATAATTTACCCCTATAAAAAATACTGTTCTAACAAAAATATTTGTTGTAATAATAATAAATACCCTCCAATATTCGCCAAATAAAAATTTATTCTATTTTTGCTTTAAGTTACATTCACAAATTAATTTATATTATTATGGCTAAGATAAAATTAGAATATCTTTGGTTAGATGGTTACGAACCAACGCAAAATTTAAGAAGCAAAACTAAAGTTGAAGAGCACGAAAATTTTAAAGGAACTTTAGCAGAAATTGGGAACTGGTCTTTTGATGGATCATCAACAAAACAAGCTGATGGAGGTTCATCAGACTGTGTTTTAGTTCCAGTTGCTATTTATCCTGACCCTACTCGATTAAATGGATACTTAGTTATGACTGAAGTATTAAATCCAGACGGAACTCCTCATCCATCAAATGGTAGAGCTACTATTGATGATGATGGTGATTTCTGGTTCGGATTTGAACAAGAATATTTCATCATGGATACGAAAACTTTATTGCCACTAGGATTCCCAATTGGTGGTTACCCTGCTCCACAAGGTATGTATTACTGTTCAGTAGGTGGTAAAAACACTCATGGTAGAAAATTAGTTGAAGAGCATGCCGACTTATGTATTGCAGCTGGGTTAAACTTTGAGGGTATAAACCAAGAAGTTGCCTGTGGACAATGGGAATTTCAATTATTTGCAAAAGGAGCTAAAAAAGCTGGAGATGAAATTTGGGTTGCACGATACTTGTTAGATCGTTTGACTGAAAAATATGGTTATTATATTGAATACCATCCAAAACCACTTGGAGATACGGATTGGAATGGATCTGGAATGCATGCTAATTTTTCAAATGAAGTATTAAGAACTTGTGGTGACAAAGCTGTTTACGATAAAATATGTGAAGCTTTCCGACCAGTAGTTGAAGAGCATATTGCAGTTTATGGTGCATACAATGAGCAACGATTAACGGGTAAACACGAAACGGCTTCAATTCATGATTTTTCTTATGGTGTTTCAGATAGAGGGGCTTCAATTAGAATTCCTATTGCAACAGTTCAAAGAGGATGGAAAGGTTATCTTGAAGACAGAAGACCAGCATCTAATGGTGACCCATACAAAATTGCTTCCAGAATTATAAAAACTGTAAAATCTGCATTATAAAATTTTCGTTTAGTCATAGTAAAAAAAGTGTCTTTTTACATAGAGACACTTTTTTTTTGCTCAAAACCTATAGAATATCTTTCTTTAAATTTCTTTCTAATTCTAAAAATCAAAAAGTATCTTTGACAATCTCTAAATATTTTATTTTATGCTTGTTTGGATATTATTCTTAGCCGCTATTTTTATCTTTCTTGCTTTAGATTTAGGTGTGTTCAATAAAACACCACATATTATTAGCTCAAAAGAAGCCGGCATTTGGACTGGAGTTTGGGTTACGCTTTCTTTTTGTTTTTCGGGTGTTGTAAATTGGTTATACAGCAATGAATATATTGCAAATCCAACGGGAATTAAACCAGCTGTAGCAACTATAAAATATATAACCGGTTATCTTATAGAATTATCACTAAGCATTGACAACATTTTTATTATAGCCATAATTTTTGCTTCTTTTAGAATACCTCAAAAATACCAACATCGTATTTTGTTTTGGGGAATATTGGGCGCCATTGGTTTTAGAGGACTTATGATTTTCTTTGGTGTAATATTGATCAACAAATTCAGCTGGATGACTTATTTGTTTGGGGCGTTCTTACTCTTTACTGCTTTTAAAATGTTATTCAAAGGAAATGAGGAAGAGTTTGATCCAAAGAAATCTTTCGTTTACAAAATAATAGGAAAAGTTATTCCCATTACAAGCCATACGGAAAAAGAACATTTTTTTACAAAAATTAATAACGCAAATCACGCAACACCTCTTTTTGTTGCTTTGCTAGTAATTGAAGTAATGGATATGCTATTTGCTTTAGATAGTGTTCCTGCTATTTTAGCCATCACATCAGATCCCTTTTTAGTTTTTAGTTCTAATATATTTGCTATTCTTGGATTGCGCTCCATGTATTTCTTTTTGGCAAATATGTTGGTGAAATTTAGCTATCTTGAATATAGTTTAATTGCCATACTAATTTTTGTTGGAATTAAAATGCTAGTCGTTCATTATTATAAATTTCCTGAATTGGTTTCATTAGGTTTCATTGCTTTGGCGCTTTTAATAGGCGTTATCATTTCGATTAAGAAAAGTCAAGCTGAAGATTGAAACTTAAAATAATTAGGTATGTTCAATTGATTTAGCTAATTCAATACAATTTTATCTTTTCGTTTTAATGTTTTTAAAAAGATATAATTAATTGATTTCAAAATCTAATTATAGAATTACAAAGAAATATAAAACGTTATTTTCTACGAAAAGTCATTTTATACAGATAAGAAACATTTTTTAATCGATAAATGGCGAAAATATATTGAAAAGTCCTAATTACACTAATTTCTTCTAGTATTTTAAATTATGTTTTCTTAAGTATCTATTTCAATAATGGCAAGATTTGATGATAGACTACTCTAAATATTTTTTATAAGTTCTCCTTCTTTTAAAAGTAACCGGGTCAAAATGCTTCCACAAATTGTGTATCGCATGATTGTCTTCAAGTTCGGGAGTTCGTATGCAGTTTTGAATTCCTTTTTCTTTGAAAGTTAAATAGTATTCATTAAAAATAATAGCAGTAACTCCTTTGCTTTGATATTCGGGGTCGACACCTATTAAATAGAAAAGCACTTCTTTGCTTTCTTTTTTCGCTTTAAGCAAATGATAAAATCCAAAAGGAAACAGCTTCCCTTTTGCTTTTTGCAAAGCTTCTGAAAAACTTGGCATCACAATACTAAAAGCGACCATATTGTCCTCTTTATCCATTACGAACTTAATATATTCTGGATTGATAAAACTAATGTACTTTTTCTTGAAGTATTCTTTTTGTACATCGGTAATAGCAACAAAGGAAGACAAGTTCGCGTACGAAGCATTAAACAAATCAAACATCTGGTCTACATAAGGCATGATGTCTTTGTTGTTTGTAAAATTCAGAGGCTTTAGTTCGTAGCGCTTCTTTACTAATTCGTTTACTTTCAAAAAAAGTTCAGTTCTGACATTGGAGAAAGGAAATTTATTTTCGAGATATTCCTTCTCTTTAACATAACCCAACTGCTCTAAATGTGTTGCGTAATAAGGATAGTTATACCAAGTAATCATGGAGCCAATTTCATCAAAGCCTTCGGTAAGCACTCCAACCTTATCTAAATTTGAAAAGCCCATTGGGCCTTCAACATATTCTAAATTGTTTTTTCTGCCTAATTCATATACTTTCTCCAGCAAGGCTTTGGTTACTTCAATATCATCGATAACATCCCACCAACCAAAACGCACCTTCTTTTTTTGCTGGTCATTAACTTCATCCCAATTTATAATGGCAGCAATTCTACCAACCACTTTATTGTCTTGGTAGGCCAAATAGAAATTTGCTTCTGCAGATGTAAACGCTGGATTCTTGGTTTCATCAAAGGTATCCAACTCGTCATTGATTAACGGTGGAACCCAATACCTATGGTTTTTATATAAGGCAAACGGAAAAGCAACAAATTCTTTGAGGAACTTTTTTGAATTGGCTTCAACTATGGTAATCATTATTTGGTCTTTTCTAATTCTACTTCGTCTTTTCGTTTTTTGCCTTGATCTTTTTTAGATTTTTTGTCTTTTTTTGATTTCTTTTCGCCTTTTACTCTTTTATAATTTGTTTCATAATTGCTGTCAAAACGCCACGCCATTCCAACATTTGCTAAAAGAAGCGATGGTGTGTCTTTTACATTTTTACTAAAAGACGCATCCAATTGAATATTTTCCCGAACGAGATAAGCAGCACCAAGTCTAAAAACAGTATCGGCATACCAGTCACTTTTGTATCCTTGGAATTCTAAAAATCCTGACCAACGCATATTAAATCCTCTAGTCATGGTTGATATAATTCCAAAACTTGGATAATCGGTCATGCACTTATCAGCAATAATATTATTAACCCAAACCCATTTACTTCCAAAATGATGCTGCGTTATTACCATTACTTTTGGGCTAAGGGTTCTATCTGTCGGAAATGTATACGGATTGTTTCCCAAATTAAAATTAACTCCGGCATAAATCGCAACGGCTGGAATAAATTGTTTCCAGTTGAATTTGTGATTGGCTTTCCAGCTATAAACATTGGGTTTGTCTTGTTTAATAAATGGATCATAAACCAAGTATTTTGCGCCAACGGTTATTTGCTTAAATCCGCCACGAGTATCATTAATTAATGGTGCCTGATACCAATCATATTGATATTGTGTGTTTAAAGTAAATTCAAATTGATCGAAAAAAGCACCATATCGCACATCGAATTCAGTTCCAAAACCATTTGCTTCGTAACGCGATAAATTGTGTTCTTCTCTTATGCCATATAATCCAGCTTCCGCTTGAATTACCGTTTTCCCTACTGAAAATGCTGACATCGATTTTCCCGGTCTATTGGAATTAATAATGTCAGTATATTGTGCATATTGAGTAGTCGAAATCAGCAAAAAACCAACGGAAAGAAATGTTTTTAAATTCATCATACATCAAGAAATTTAAGGATTACAACTTAGTCTTTCAAAAGTAGTATAATTTATTATTTATTTAAGAAGTCAAAGCGAAATTTAAATTGTGGAATTTAGTATTTTTGACGAAAAATATTTATTCAATGGAAGCTGCATCTTTTCAGGGACTTATAGACGTTATTTTATTCATTATCATTTTCTATTATGTAGTGAAGTTTTTAGCGCGTTTGTTTTTACCTGTTTTAGCCAAAAAAGTAGTTGAAAAAGCATCACAACAATTTCAGCAACAGCAAGAGAATTATCAAAACCAAAATACCACTCAAAATCAAACTGCCCAAAAGCCAAAAGAGAAAAAAATCGTTGGTGATTATGTTGATTTTGAAGAAATAGAATAACCTTTAGTGTTCAGCCTGCCTGTCGGCAGACAGGTATTCAGTCGCAGTTTTCAGTTATATTTAATATCTGAAATTTAATATTTAAAAATATAAATGAAGCAACTTCAAAAACTCTACCCGCATCTATTAGCCATCATTGGTTTTATCGTTATCTCATTAGTTTACTTCTACCCAGTTTTGCAAGGCAAAAAAATCTACCAATCCGATATTGCAAAATACACCGGAATGGCCAAAGAGCAAATTGATTTCAGAGCCGAAAATCATACCGAACCGTACTGGACAAATTCCTCTTTTGGTGGTATGCCAACGTATCAATCGGGAGCTAATTATCCGAATGATTATATTGGAATGTTGGATAATGCGATACGCTTTTTGCCGCGTCCGGCGGATTATTTATTTCTTTACTTTTTAGGTTTTTATGCTTTGATGCTGGTCTTTAGAGTCGATCCTTTGAAAGCCTTTTTTGGCGCATTAGCTTTTGGCTTATCAACGTATTTGATTGTCATTATTGGCGTCGGACATAACGCCAAAGCGCACGCAATTGGGTACATGCCGTTTGTGGTTGCCGGATTTATTTTGGTTTTTAAAAAGAAATATTTGCACGGGGGAATTTTAACGATGCTCGCAGTTGCTCTCGAAATTAC
>CALQCV020000005.1 GCA_943329165.2 Candidatus Nitrotoga sp. CP45
AGTTTCGCAATCTCGGCTGCTATATCAATATTTCCGGAAACCGGAATAAAATATTCGTTTGATTTTACTCTGTACGTCAACGCGCCATCAATCTTAACTGTTATATATTCTAAAGAAACAATGTTACCGAGCTTCATGATTACGCTGTCAAAATAAGTCGAAACCTTTTCGTTGTTTACCACTTTCAAATCAATAGCGTCTTTCATTGGGATGTTTTTCTCTTTACGAATGGTTCTCAAACCAGCAATTACTTCAGCAGTAAATTCGAAATCAGCGATTAGCTTTTCATTAAAAGAAGTCATCTTTGGATATTCAGCAATAATCAACGCTTGTTCCGGAGTTCTATCGGCTATGTATTGCCAAATTTCTTCTGTAAGAAATGGCATAAATGGATGCAATAATTTCAGATTGGCCTCAAGCATTTCAATGGCTTTATTGAACGTTGCTTTATCTATTGGCTGTTGGTACCCGGGTTTTATCATTTCCAAAAACCACGAACAGAAATCATCCCAAACCAATTTGTAAATCGCCATCAGCGCATCGGACAATCTGTATTTTTCGAAATGGTCTTCTATCTCTACTAAGGTTTGCTGCAATTTAGCTTCATACCATTCAATGGCAACCTTAGAACTTTCGGGTTGTGGAATATTAGCAACTTCCCAGCCTTTGATTAAACGGAAGGCATTCCAAATTTTGTTAGCAAATGCTTTTCCATTGTTACACAATTCTTCATCAAACATAATGTCGTTTCCAGCAGAAGCGCTCAAAAGCAATCCAACACGAACACCATCGGCACCAAATCTTTCAATCAATTCCAACGGTTCTGGAGAATTGCCTAACGATTTTGACATTTTTCGACGTTGTTTGTCACGTACTAAACCTGTCAGATACACATTCGTAAATGGTTTTTGACCTGTATATTCATAACCTGCAATGATCATACGGGCAACCCAAAAGAATAAAATATCCGGACCTGTAACCAAATCGTTGGTTGGATAATAGTATTTGAAATCTTCGTTTTCAGGCTCCATGATTCCACCAAAAACAGCCATTGGCCAAAGCCATGAAGAGAACCAAGTGTCCAAAGCGTCAGCGTCTTGGCGTAAGTCAGAAGCCTGCAGTTGGAAGTTAAAAGTTTTTTTCTGAGCTAGTTTTAAAGCATCATCGATATTCTCAGCAACCACAAAATCTTCTTTTCCGTCGCCAAAGAAATAGGCCGGAATTTGTTGTCCCCACCACAATTGACGAGAAATATTCCAGTCGCGGATATTTTCTAACCAATGACGGTACGTATTATCAAAACGTGAAGGATATAATTTAATTTCTTTGGTTTCTAACACCGCTTTGATGGCTGGTTTTACCAATTCTTCCATACTCAAAAACCACTGATCAGATAAACGAGGTTCGATTACGGATTTAGTTCTTTCGGAAGTTCCTACTTTGTTTAAATAGTTTTCTGTTTTGGCTAGCGCTCCAATTGTTTCCAGTTCGTTGGCAATTTCTTCACGAACTACGAATCGGTCTTTTCCTTGATACTGCAATCCAAAAGAATTCAAAGACGCATCTTCATTAAAGATATCAATGATTTCAAGATCGTGTTTTTCGCCCAATGTTTTATCGTTCATATCGTGCGCAGGCGTTACTTTTAAACAGCCAGTTCCGAATTCAACGTCAACATAGTCATCTTCAATAATTGGCACTACTCTACCGCAAATTGGTACAATTGCTTTTTTCCCTTTCAGATGTGTAAAACGTTCGTCATTTGGATTGATACAAACTGCAGTATCTCCAAAAATTGTTTCCGGACGTGTCGTTGCAACCGTTAAGAAATCTGAAGATCCTTCGATTTGATATTTTAAAAAGTATAGTTTTCCTTGTCTTTCTTCAAAAATTACTTCTTCGTCTGATAAAGTGGTTTTGGCTTCCGGATCCCAGTTTACCATTCGGTAACCGCGATAGATATAGCCTTTGTTGTATAAATCAACGAACGAACGGATTACGGATGCTGACATATCAGGATCCATAGTGAATTTAGTTCTGTTCCAATCGCAAGAACAACCTAATTGTTTCAATTGTTCTAAAATAGTTCCACCATATTTGTCTGTCCAGGCATGAGCATGCACTAGAAATTCCTCACGAGTCAAATCGTTTTTGTTGATGCCTTCACTTTTTAACTTCGCAACAACTTTTGCTTCAGTTGCAATTGAAGCGTGATCTGTTCCCGGAACCCAGCAAGCGTTGAACCCTTTCAATCGGGCACGACGAATCAAAACATCTTGAATTGTATTGTTTAACATATGTCCCATGTGCAAAACTCCGGTCACGTTTGGTGGCGGAATGGTAATGGTATATGGTTTTCTATTGTCGGGTTTTGAATGAAAATAATTATTTTTCATCCAGTAGTCGTACCATTTTTTTTCTACGGCGGAGGCGTTAAACTGTGCGGGAATCATATATAGATTGTTAGACTTCTTAGATTATTAGATTACAAAGATTACAAAAGCACATTACGTTTCTCTTCTAGCCCCGACCTGCCTTCCGGCAGGCAGGTTGTAGAAGCTACCACGTAGCTCGAACAGCGGGAACCTGCCTGTCGGCAGGCAGGAATGGATTACTGATAAATCCCAAGCCATTCGCTCCTAAACCTTTTGACATGGCTTTTGTAAACTGCATTGCAAAAGTAATTAATAAAGACTTTAGAAAAAATTAAGAATTAAATTTTTGTGTATTAATTTAAACGAAGTATTTTTACTAACCAAATAACACATTTGCACTTATGAAAAAATATATACTTATTGCTCTTGTCCTTATAAATGCTGCAGTTTTTGCGCAAAAAGGGCCGAAAATTGAATTTAAAGACAAAGACAATACTCTTGACTATGGAACCGTTAATAAAGAAGATGATAGTGGTGTTCGTACTTTTGAGTTTACAAATACTGGTGATGAACCTTTAATTATTACCAATGTACAATCGACTTGTGGTTGTACGGTTCCATCAAAACCGACAGAACCAATCGCTCCCGGAAAAACAGGAAAGATTGATGTAAAATACAATATGAATGTCGGACCAATCAGGAAAACAATTACAGTAGAAAGTAATGCAGTAAATGTTGAAGAAGGTCGAGTTGCTTTAAAAATTAAAGGAGAAGTTATACAGAAACCTATTGTAAATCTCTTAGAAAAAAAGAAAACTAGTCCGATGATGCAATAAAAAAAAGTCCCGTCTCGTTCCAAAAAAAGAGACGGGACTTTTTTTATATAATATTTTTGAGCTGGAATTTGTATTTATAGGTTTTGTTATCTCTTTCAACTTCAAATTCGATAGTTTTTCCTTCTTCTGATTTGAGAAGTTCATTTATCATTTCGATAGTTAACCCATGAGCTATTTGACGATTTATTCTTAGAATTCTATCTCCTGCTTCGAGCCCAGCTTTTTCAGCCTCAGAATCTACTCTGACACTTGCTATTTTAAAAATAGGTTTTAGTGTAAAATGGATCTTTAAGTTGTTTTGGATATATTGTTGCGCTTTATCAGTATATACCTTAATACCCCCAACTGTTCTTTCATCCATATCTTCCTTAACCCATTCTAAACCAGCATGCTCTACTTCTACCCCGCTCATATTAAAATTAAATGGATCACCTATTTTTTTACCTGGCTGGGTATAAACTGCATTATTTAAATAATCAAACACAATGGTAAACCTTGAAATAATTTCACTTCCCAAAGAACCAACTCTATTTGGAACAAAATTTACACTTTTCAATGAAGTCGAATCGGGAAAAGTTATCAAAGGATTGTAGAATTTTTTAGTGCCGAATTCAAAGCTACTAATTCGGGCTCTTTTACCATAAACATTACCGCTAAACCCTCTGCCAAGATAATCTTGAATATTTTTTTCGGGCAATTTAATTTTATGCGTTTTATTTAAAAAAACCCAAACGGCATCGCTATTACCAGTGTCTATCAATAATTTTGAAGGAATTGTTTGTTCACCGATTTTAAGGTTTGATATGCAATAAGGTTTTTCATCTTCAATTGTTATTGCATATTTAACAAAATTTTTTTGCAGCATACTATTGATTTTTTTACGATTATGGTTGTAAACAATAATCCTCTTTCTGTCGTAATTTATTTCAACAATATGATTTCTGAAAAAATTGGACCCTATAATTCCGTTAACTGGAATTCCAACATGCGAAGAAAAATTAAACTCTTGATCAAGGACTACATATATTTCATGATTAGAATCTACTAAGTCTTTAATTTTAAACTTGTTTCCTGATGATTTATACGAATCAATGGCATCCTTGTTCCCTAATCCTCTTAATTTTAATTTCTCTACTTCAAATAATTTGACTTCGTCTTTATCATCCAAACTAAAAAGTATCGTTTGCTGAACACCAGTGTCTAATAAAAATGTCAACTCTTCGCCGTTTATGCTTACTGGTATAAAAATTAGATTATTAATAAGTTTGAAAGGAATAACAACTTTATTTTTTAGATTGTTTATCTGAAATTCAGATTGACTAAAACCTTGAATAGAAAGAATTAGAAAAAATAATAGTTGCTTTAAATGCATTACAAATGATTTTGTATAAAAATAAAAAATAATTCTCTGCCAATTGTGATTTTAACAAATTATATACAAGCTCTCGCATTGTATACCTCTAAAAAAAATCGCAACTTTGTACAACACAAGAACGCCAGCGAATTGGCAAAAGAAATAAATTAATTATGCCGAAGATATCCTTAAAAGGGCAACAAATGCCTGAATCTCCCATTAGAAAATTGGCTCCTTACGCAGAAATTGCGAAAAAGAAAGGTCATAAAGTATATCATTTAAACATTGGTCAACCTGATATTAAAACCCCTGAAATAGCATTAAATGCAGTGAAGAATGCGGATATAAAAGTTTTGGAATATAGTCATTCGGCTGGTTTTGAAAGTTACAGAAACAAACTTTCTGCCTACTACAAATCACATGAATTACCTATTAATGTTGCCGATATAATCATTACAACTGGTGGTTCTGAAGCCTTATTATTTGCAATGGGAAGTACTATGGATACTGATGACGAGATTATTATTCCCGAACCTTTTTATGCTAATTACAATGGATTTTCAACAGCTTCCGGAGTAAAAGTTGTACCCGTTATTTCTACTATCGATGACGGTTTTGCTTTACCGCCAATAAATGCCTTTGAAAAATTAATTACACCAAAAACGAAAGCCATATTAATTTGCAATCCCGGAAATCCAACAGGTTATTTATATTCACAAGAAGAAATTTTGCAATTGGCTGAACTCGTTAAAAAACACGACTTATTTCTAATTGCCGATGAAGTTTATAGAGAATTTATTTATGATAAAAACGACAAACATTTTTCGGTAATGAACGTTCCTGGTTTAGAAGAAAATGCTATTATGATTGATTCTGTTTCTAAAAGATACAGCATGTGCGGTGCCCGAATTGGATGCATTGTTTCTAAAAACAAAGAAGTAATGGCAACGGCAATGAAATTCGCTCAAGCAAGATTGAGTCCGCCAACCTATGCACAAATTGCAAGTGAAGCAGCTTTAGATACACCACAAAGTTATTTTGATGACGTAATCGAAGAATATAAAGAACGAAGAGATACCTTAATTGCCGAATTACAAAAAATTAAAGGCGTAAAGGTAACAACACCAAAAGGAGCGTTTTATTGCATTGCGCAACTACCCGTCAAGAATGCTGACAATTTTGCCCAATGGCTTTTAGAATCTTATGACAATAATAAAGAAACCGTTATGGTTGCTCCTGCTGCTGGTTTTTATGCTACCCCAAACGTTGGTTTAAATGAAGTCCGAATTGCTTATGTTCTTAAAAAGGATGATTTGATTCGTTCTGTTGCGATTCTTAAAGACGCTTTAGAAGTGTATAATACTAAGTAGTTTCTCTAATTATATTTAATAAAAATCCTGTCTTGTTATTGAAACGAGACAGGATTTTCTTTTATTTATTATGCTTTCTTCGCTGTCTTTCAGTCTTTAATATATTTAATTCTCTGCTCGTCTGACCAGCCACCGATGTGTTTTCTTCGGCTCTTCTAATCAAATAAGGCATCACATCACGGACTGGCCCAAAAGGCAAATACTTGGCAACATTATAGCCATATTCTGCTAAATTATAACTGATATTATCACTCATACCATACAATTGTCCAAACCAAATTCGTTCATCATTTTTAGAAATTCCTCTGGCTTGCATCATTTCAATTAATTTATATGAACTTGATTCATTGTGTGTTCCGGCAAAAATGGACATAATATTTAAGTTATCCATCATATACTCCATCGTTTCATCGTAGTTATTATCAGTAGCCTCTTTGCTTTCGCAAATTGGTGTCGTATAGCCCATTTCTTCAGCACGATTATTTTCTTTTTCCATATAAGCACCTCGAACGATTTTCATTCCGATGTAAAACCCATCTGCCTTTGCTTGCTCGTGCAATTTCTTTAAATAATCCAATCGGTCCCAACGGTATAGCTGAAGTGTATTAAAAACAATCGCTTTCTTTTTGTTATACTTTCTCATCATATTGGTAACCAAATCATCGGCTGCATCCTGCATCCAGCTTTCTTCTCCGTCAATTAATAGTGCCACATCTTTTTCATAAGCTGTTTTACAAATCAACTCAAAACGAGCCACGACTCTATCCCATTCCCTTTTTTCTTCAATCGTAAGTGGCTGCTTTTCTCCTACTTTGACATATAAATTGAATCGTCCTAAACCTGTAGGTTTGAATACTGCAAATGGAATCGCTTTTCTTTCTTTAGCAAATTCAACCGTTTTCAATGTCATTTGCAAAGCAGCATCAAACTGTGCTTCTTCTTCTTTCCCCTCAACAGAATAATCCAAAACAGAAGATACACCTTTAGTAAACATTTTATCAACGACCGAAAGACAATCTTCTTCCGTAGTTCCACCACAAAAATGATCAAAAACAGTAGCTCTAATAAGACTTTCAACGGGCAAATGCGCCTTTAAGGCAAAATTAGTGACCGCAGTTCCAATGCGCACTAAGGGCTCATTATCAATCATTTTGAATAAAAAATATGCTCTTTCTAACTCGGTGTCAGTTTTAAGTGCAAAGGCAACTTGAGTATTGTTGAAAATTTTTTCCATCTTGTTTTAAATAATGCGACAAATATAAAAAGAGTTTAAGGAATTGTTCCATTTTAAAATACTGGTTTGAACTAGCGTTTTAGCATTTTTTAAAAAAGAAAAGCAATATATTTAGAATGTTGTAATATTTTTTGCGGTATTTTTTTTAGCGCTTTTATTGACGCAACCATAGATTTCTATACTCCTGATTCTTATCATAATCTTGCGCTTGCTTGTCGATATTAAAATAGCGATTTCCTCTAGGATCATTACCAACGCCGGCTAAATAAGCCCAGTTTCCCCAATTGTTGCAAACATCATAGTCGATTAGTTGCTGCTCAAAATACGCTGCTCCATATCGCCAATCGAGTTTTAAATCGTTACACAAATAACTAGCTACATTTTGTCTCCCACGATTACTCATAAATCCTGTTGACTTAAGTTCAATCATATTAGCATCAATAAAATCAATACCCGTAATTCCATCAATCCAGCTTTGCAAAACTTGGACATTGTTTTTGTTAACTGGAATTCCTTTATTTTGAATGCCATGTTGTTGAAAAAATTTAATGTGGTATTTTTTCATCATGAACCTAAAATAATCACGCCATAACAACTCAAAAACCAACCAATAGGTCGATTCGTTGGCTTCGTATTTCGCTTCATATTTTTTGAGTTCGAAATAGATTTCTCGCGGTGACAAACAACCTAATGCCAACCAAGCTGAAAATTTGGAAGAATAATTGGCTCCTATCATTCCGTTGCGGGTTTCTTTGTAATTTGCTATTGATTTAGTTTCAAAAAAATAATGTTGTAAGCGATTTAAAGCTGCGGTTTCACCACCTTCAAACTGAAGTACAGCTCTGGTATCATTTACAATTTTATCCAAACCCAAATCATTTAAATTAGGTAAATTGATTTCTGGAATTCTAGGAGATTTAATTCGTAAAGGTTTTTCGAAAACAGTCCTAATTACTGAGTCTTTCTCGGTCTTTTTTCTAAAATTGGTAAAAACATCTGGAATATCTTTTATGGAAAAAGGCAAATCTTCCGCATGATACAAAGTACTCGTGCTAAGTGTTTCGAATTCGCATCGCAGTTTAAAAAGTTCCGATTGAACCAGGGTTTCGGTTTGTTTTTCTTCGTAAGTAACTTCACGTTTGGCAAACACTTTATACGGTTTGTACTCCTGAACTATTTTTGGAATTTCAACTTCAGGTTTTCCTTTCAGTATGATTAAACCCGAACCTAATTCCCTAAGATTTTTATCTAAATCGGCAACGGATTCTAATAAAAATTGTGCTCTAAAACTCCCTGTTTTCTTGAAACCAAATGATGTTGTTTCAAATTGGGAATCATCAAAACAATACACTGGAATAATAGAATCGCTGTTAGCAATTGCTTTTATCAAGGCTTCGTTATCGTGTAACCGTAAATCTGTTTTGAACCAAACGAGTGCAGTCTTCATAATTCATTTATATTTTTCAAATAATAATCGGCTTGTTCTAATAGTGCTGTTTTGGCTTCTGGCTTCATTTTTCTCCAAACATTATACATCATTCCAATTCTTGGATTTTTGCTCAATTTATCTTCATTTCTGTCGTAAAAATTCCAATACAAACTATTAAACGGACACGCTTTTTCTCCGGTTTTAATCTCTTTTTTATAAAAACAACTGCCACAATAATGACTCATTTTATCTATATAAGTGGCGGAACTCACATACGGTTTTGTACCTACAATGCCACCATCGGCAAACTGACTCATACCACGCGTGTTTGTGATTTCTACCCATTCAATGGCATCAATGTAAATTCCCAGATACCAAGCATCTAATTCGTCCGGATGAATTCCGGCTAAAAGCGCAAAATTTCCTGTAATCATTAATCGCTGTATATGGTGCGCGTAAGCGTACTGTAGCGATTGTGAAATAGCATCTTTCAAACAATTCATCTTTGTTTTTCCTGTCCAAAACCAATCAGGTAATTTTTCTTGGTTGTTGAAAAAATTCATAGTTGAATATTCGGGCATCTTGAGCCAATAAATTCCTCGCATGTATTCTCGCCAACCAATTATTTGACGTACAAATCCTTCCAATTGATTGTACTCGATCTCATTAGGTCTTTTTTCCCATTCTCGTATGGCGCTTTCAATAACTTCTTGTGGTGAAATCATTTTTACATTCATCGAAAATGAAATCCGAGCATGATACAATGACCATTCGTTGGGCGACATTGCGTCTTGATAACTTCCAAATAGATGCAAACATTCTGCGAGAAAAAAATCTAATAACTGTAAAGATTGTGTTCTATTAATTGGCCAAAGGAAAGTAGTAGCATCAATGGTTCCTATTGTTTTGATATTCGTTTTCTGAATTTGAGTAAAAATTTCAGTTACATCATTATTAAAAACTAAAGGCGAAGTTGCTTTGTGATTTTTGGGTAATTTTTTTCGGTTATCGCCGTCATAATTCCATTTTCCGGTTGTGGGTTTGTCACCTTCCATTAAAACAGAATGCTTTTTTCTAAGCATGCGATAAAAACTTTCCATCAAAAAGGTTTTCTTTCCTTCAAAGAATTCTCCCAATTCATTTCGAGTGGTAAAAAAATGCTCAGAATCGACAATCGAATTTGAGATTGTAATTGACTGACACAGCTTTTTTAGAGCAACATCGACTCTATATTCGTCCGGAAGTTGGTATTCAAAATTGGTAAAGTTGTGAATTGAAATTAGGTGTTGACTATTTTTTTCAAATGACTGCAAGTTATCGCTATCATTTAATTTTATATAAATCACCTGATGCCCTTTCGATTTTAATTCCGAATAAAAAGCTTGCATCGAAGCAAAAAAACCAACTACTTTCTGAATGTGATGCTTGGCATAATCGGTCTCTGAACGAATTTCCATCAGAACATAAGTAACCGAATCATCAATAGATTTAAACCATGAATGATTACTGTTTAATTGATCTCCGAGAACCAACCTAAGTGTTTTTTTATTTTCCATTTTTGTTAGCTCTGCATTTATCACTACAATACTTCACATCATCCCATACTTTCTCCCATTTTTTGCGCCAGGAAAAGGGTCGATTGCAAACGATGCATATTTTGCTGGGTAAGTTCTGTTTTTTAATGTTGCGCATCCTTAAAATTTAATTTTGTTCTTTTCCATTCAATATGTACTGATGACCCTTCGGCTATAAAAACGGATGAAGGTTTTGTTTCGTTTAAAACGGAAAAAGAGTCGCCGTACATAGCTTTAAAATCACAGTCAATATCATAATTCATTACTTCGTGAGTTCTCCAACTAGGATGGTGCAATCGGTATTCTTCCGTTTTTTGCGAATCAATTTTTGTGTAACCATAGTAATGTTCGTAGATAAATTTTTCAAGAGAATCAGGTTCCATTTCACTTGATGACAAATAGTTTTCGACATAAATACTGTTCCATTTTTTTTGTAACAACCATTCAAATTTTACTTTTTGTATGCTGGTACTTTTAGCAATTGAATGTCGAGTAGGCACAACGGTGTAATGCTCTTTGTATAATTTATTTGCCATCCAGGCCACAATTTGATAAGGAATCGTTTCATTGATAAAAACTACTCCTCTTTTTGTTATGTCATCTTCGGTTCGAGTTACATAAAACCGCAAATTGATTTCTTCAAAAGTTCCCAATTTCGGGATAGGCACATTGAATAATTTCGTTTTTTTAAACATAAAACCAACCAGACTAATGTAGGCTTTACCATCAAACAAATCGAGTTCAACTCCATTGGGTAAATAAGGCATCAAAATTTCTGGCGCAATTTCATAATTAACCATGATAATATTTTCCCAGTTGGCTTTTAGAAATATACTCATTTGAATTTATTTTTTTGTTGTTTACTTCTTGAAATTGACTTCGAGCTATTAACATGTTTATTCAAAATACGTTTTCCTTCTTCTTTTACATCTTCATTCTTTCTAAAACTCCAAACAATATCACTGGCTAATTTTCGAGTTTCATCAATATCAACAATCGGAAATGGATAATCTCTACCGATTTCGCAATTATAAAATTGTTGTTCAATTGTATTCATTTTCCATGGTTCGTGAATTAATTCAGCCGGAATTTCAGCCAGTTCCGGCAACCATTGTTTTATAAAAATTCCATCCGAATCATGTTCTTCAGAATTCTTTATCGGATTGTAAATTCGGATAGTATTTATTCCTGTAGTTCCTGATTGCATTTGTAATTGCGGATAATGAATTCCGGGTTCATAATCTAAAAACTGGCGTGCCAAAAAATGTAATTCCCGCCAATCTTGCCATAAATTGAAGGTGAAAAATGAAACTACCATAGCCCGCATTCTAAAATTAAGATAGCCACTTGCAACAACACATCGCATACAAGCATCAACAATTGGAACTCCAGTTTTGCCTTCTTTCCAAGCGTTTATATAGGTTTCATTTTTTGGTTTTACCAATGAATCGTATGCTTTATTGATGTTTTCAAATTCCATTCGGCATTCATCTTCAAATTTTTGCATAAAATGACAATGCCAATGTAAACGAGAAACAAAATTGAGCATTGCTCTTTTATTGGGCGAACTTTCATAAAACTGATTGGTATATTGATACACCATTCTCATACTGATGTTGCCATAGGTCAAATAAGGTGATAATCTGCTGCAACCTTTTCGGCTCAAATTGGGTTTAGATATGTGCTTGCTGTAATTAACATGACGTTCTTTTACAAAACTATCCAAATACCGCCAAGCCCAATATTCGCCTCCTTGCTGGAAGTTTTTATGTCTAGTTGTAATGTCTTTTGGAAGTGCATGACCTTTTAATTTTGTATAAAAATTAGTTTCTAAAGTTTCAGTTTTTAACTCATTTAAATTAATTATTTTGGGTTCAGCACGCATTACGTTTTCCCATCGTTTATCCCAATTATTTCTTGATTTTAGTTTCCGAATAACGCCATGCATTTGAGATTGTTTCCAATGAATAGTGTTTTTATCAAAAAAAGACTGCATCGCAATATCTCTATCATAAGTGACTTTATTACCTATTTCTTGATGTGAAAAAACTGTTTTTACATCATAAATGGTTAGCAATTCTGTAAATACAGATTGCACTTCCTTGTAAAAAAAATAAATTTGAGCATCAACTGCTTTTAGCTTGGACTGCATTTCTTGTACTGATTCATAAATAAATCGCCAGTGACGGACATCAGAATCGTCATAGGCCATAACTGATGGTTCAAAAAAGTAAACTAAAAGAATGGGGAGATTTTCTTGTTGTGCCATAAAAAGTGGTTCGTGATCTGTAAAACGTAAATCACGTTTGAACCAAATAATATTGACCGCTTTTTTTATCAATTTTGAAGTAATGATGTAATTTCTTTATCGGGTTTTGCATAGCTTAATCTGTCTAGTTGGACAGTTTTGTGATAACTATCAAGACCTGAGCAAGTGATTGTATTTGCTTTTTCTAAGTCTATAAAACCATCTTTGTGTAAAGAATCTTCAGGAATATAAATCTGAATTATTTCACCAATAATAATAATAGTATTATTTATTGTGATGTCTATTTTTTCTTTAAATTCGATGGCTAACTGAATGTTAGATTCGGCTACAAAAGGTGCCAAAAAATCATTTTTGTATTCCGTTTTCAATCCAGTAGCATCAAATTCGGATATTTCTTTATCATATCTAGCCGAAGTTTGATGTGCTTGCCTGTAAATAGATTCGTTGATATGATTTATGGTATAAAAACGGGTATCTAAAATATTTCGCATGGTATCACGCTCCGGTGGAGCTGGACGAAAAATCATTCCGATTAGCGGAGGATTTGCGCCTATATGAAATATTGAACTGAAAATGCTTAAATTAGTTTTACCTTGTAAATCCGAAGTGCCAACCAAAGCAACACTTTTAAATCCACCTAAACTATTTATAAGATGTACTCTTTGTTGCTTTTCTAATTTTTCGATAGTGTCCGTATTGAAATAAAATTTTTTACTCATCTTCAGGATTTATGAAAAAAAGGTCTCTTTTTTTTGGAATAGAATCCACTTTTTATCGCTGTTTAGTTTAAAAGTTCCAATGTGTTCTTTATTCCATTCTTGTGGCCCTATTAGCGAAAGAAAATGAATGCCATCTTCGGCTCTATACAAATGATATATTTCGCCAACTACAGGTTCAAATGCAAATTTAGCGCCATACACTAATTCGTTCCACTCAAACTCTTCAACTAAATTTTGGTATTGAATTTTAAGCTCGTTGAACTTACTTTCAAACTCTTTATTCACATTAGTTATTCCTCTACTTTTCCAAGAAACTATATCATCTATTTTAATTGCTGGAGCACCAACGCTTGAAGCATAAGGCAGTATGTTTGCATTATATCCTTGCTCTTCAGAATATACTATATTATCGGGTTTTTTATTTTCCATTTATATTACCGCTTTGATATTTTATTATTTGAAATTGCTCTTTGTCTATTACACTTGAATCTATCAATGTCTTCAGCTCGTTTAGCAATGTGTTTTGTTTTGCAATTTTCAACGCGTTCGCGCCAAAGCTTATAACTTCTAAATTTCAATTCCTTTTTCATTAATGCTTTGACTTCAGACTCTGCTAGACCAAATTGAAATTTTATAGCGTCAAAGGGCGTGCGGTCTTCCCAAGCCATTTCTATAATTCTATCGATTTGAATTTCATCAAATACTTTATTTTCAATAGTTGCAATAATTGATTTCAAAATAGTAACTGTTTAACATTTATATAAAAAAAGTAAACAAAAGTAATGTTTTTTTCTATTACAGAGGCACTGTAAAATATAAAAATAAGTTAATTTTCATTTAACTATGCTGAAATAATATGCTTATTTTTGCTCAAAATGTTAAAACACGATGGAGATTATCGAAGCAAATGGTTACCCTATTTATTTTGGAGAAGACGCGTATCAATCACTTAATAAATTTATTGAAGAACATAGTTATTCTACTATTTTTATCTTAACAGATACAAATTCTAACGAATATTGTTTGACCAAATTTCTTCCTTTTTTGGCTACTGATAAAACGATTGAAATAATAGAAATAGAATCCGGAGAGAGCGAAAAAAATATTACTACTTGTGTAGAAATCTGGAACATTCTTACCGAGCTTGGTGGCGACCGAAAAAGTCTGCTTATAAATATTGGCGGCGGTGTGATTACTGATATTGGTGGATTTGTAGCATCTACATTTAAAAGAGGAATCGATTTTATTCATATCCCAACAACACTTTTAGCGATGGTTGATGCCTCCGTCGGCGGAAAAAATGGAGTTGATTTAGGTAATTTAAAAAACCAAATTGGCGTTATTAATGTTCCGAAAATGGTTTTGATCGACACCGAATATCTGTTGACTTTGCCGCAAAACGAAATACGTTCCGGTTTCGCCGAAATGATAAAACACGGTTTGATTCATTGTCAAATTTATTGGACACATTTTAGAAATTTAAAATCGGCTCAACACGATTTTTTACCAGAATTAATTCATCGATCCGTCGAAATTAAAAATGAAATTGTGATGCAAGATCCAACCGAAAACGGCATACGAAAAGCATTGAATTTTGGCCACACTTTAGGACACGCTATCGAAAGTTATTTTCTCGAAAATGAAAACAAAAAAACCTTGTTGCACGGCGAAGCCATTGCGGTTGGAATGATTTTAGAAAGCTATATTTCATGGCAGAAAGGACTTCTTTCTGAAGATGAATATTTAGAGATTAAAAATATGATAAATACTGTTTTTGAAACCATCAACTTTGAAGAAAATGACTTGCAGCCCATACTCGATTTACTCATTCACGATAAAAAAAATGAGTATGGAAAAATACAATTTGCATTGCTTGACGGAATTGGAAACATTAAAATCAACCAAGAGGTTGAAAATGAATTAATTATAAAATCTTTTGCGGATTATAAAAGTTAACATAATTTTCATACTAATACTTGCATTTCGAATATATTATTTTTTACATTTGCCGTAATGAAAAAAATTGTCAACGCTTCTGTTTACAGTATTTATAGTCAAGAAACAATCCCAAATTTCTTTACTGCTTCCAATCATTTTTATATACTCAAAAATGATTTGATGGCTTTGTGTTCCCCTATCACATTTTTATTTCAAGAAAAACTTCCAATTATTTACGCTAATATTAGAGTTTGAATTCGAGATTACTTTGTTTTTATAAAATGATTTAATCTTTAATTTTCTACTACCTAATGAATACTAAATATTTCGATTTAATAAATCAAACGTTCTACTTTCCTCAAGAAGAGTTTACCTTGAACAAAGAAAATCAACTGCAATTTCACAATATTGATTTGATGCAATTAGTAGAACAATATGGCACACCTTTAAAATTTACTTATCTGCCTCAAATTTCCAACAATATCAGCAAAGCCAAAAGTTGGTTTAGAAAAGCAATGGAAAAAAATAAGTACGAAGCCAAATATTACTATTGTTATTGTACTAAAAGCTCTCATTTTAGTTTTATCATGAATGAAGTGTTCAAGAACAATGTTCATATTGAAACATCTTCGGCTTATGATATCAATATTGTTGAGAATTTGATTGCTCAAGGCAAAATAAACAAGGGTACTTATATTATTTGCAATGGTTTCAAAAGAGAACAATATATCGAAAATATTGCACGATTGCTTAATAGCGGATACAATAAAACAATTCCAATTATTGATAATTATGAAGAATTGGATTTGTTGCAGGAAGCTATTAACAGCAAATTCAAAATAGGAATTCGTATTGCCGCTGAAGAAGAACCTAAATTTGAGTTCTATACCTCTCGTCTTGGTATTGGCTACAAAGACATCGTCCCTTTTTACAGAAAACAAATTCAAGAAAATAAGCAAGTTGAGTTAAAAATGCTTCATTTCTTTATCAATACCGGTATCAATGATACTGCATATTATTGGAATGAATTAGTGAAATGTATCAAAGTATATGTAGCACTTAAAAAAGAATGTCCCACTTTGGACAGCTTAAACATTGGTGGCGGTTTCCCAATCAAAAATTCCTTGGCTTTTGAATTCGATTACCAATATATGATTGACGAAATTGTGAATCAAATAAAAATTTCTTGCGACGAAGCTGAAATTGATGTACCTCATATTTTTACCGAATTCGGGTCTTTTACCGTAGGTGAATCTGGCGGCGCTATTTACCAGATTTTATATCAAAAGAAACAAAACGATAGAGAGAATTGGAACATGATTGATAGTTCATTTATCACCACTTTACCAGACACTTGGGCAATCAATAAGCGTTTTGTAATGTTAGCCGTAAACCGTTGGAACGATACTTATGAAAGAGTTTTATTAGGCGGTTTAACCTGCGACAGCGACGATTATTACAATTCCGAACAACATATGAATGCGGTGTATTTACCTAAATACAACAAAGAAAAGCCGTTGTACATTGGTTTCTTCAATACAGGTGCTTATCAGGAAACTATTGGTGGTTTTGGTGGATTGCATCACTGTTTGATTCCACAGCCAAAACATATTTTAATTGATAGAGACGAAAACGGAATATTGGCAACTGAGGTTTTCTCAGAACAACAAACCTCTGACGATGTCTTGAAAATATTAGGATACCATAAAAAATAGTCGGCAGTTTACAGTGGCAGTAAGCAGTATTTAAAAGATAAAAAAATAGTTTGTAGTTATAAAAAAATAGATTTTCTTTGGACAGCAAATTACAAGCAACAAATTACAAAATGAGCAAAGGACCAATTAGTCAGTTTATAGAAAAACATTACCTTCATTTCAATGCCGCAGCGCTTGTTGATGCAGCAAAAGGATACGAAGAACATTTGCTTGACAATGGTAAAATGTTGATTTCACTTGCCGGTGCTATGAGTACAGCCGAGCTAGGAAAATCATTAGCCGAAATGATTCGTCAGGATAAAGTGCATATTATTTCTTGTACTGGCGCCAATTTGGAAGAAGATATTATGAATTTGGTAGCTCATAATTCTTATAAAAGAGTACCTAATTATAGGGATTTAAGTCCACAAGAAGAATGGGATTTATTAGAAAATCATTTCAACAGAGTTACTGATACCTGCATTCCAGAAGAAGAAGCATTCCGCAGATTACAATCGCATTTATATGACATTTGGAACAATGCCAACTCCAAAGGAGAACGCTATTTTCCGCATGAGTTCATGTATCAAATGATTAATTCAGGTGTGTTAAAACAATACTATGAAATTGATCCAAAAGATTCCTGGATGGTTGCAGCAGCCGAAAAGAATTTGCCAATCGTAGTCCCGGGTTGGGAAGATAGTACCATGGGAAATATTTTTGCTTCCTATTGTATCAAAGGAGAATTTAATGCTACCACGATGAAAAGCGGTATTGAATATATGATGTGGTTAGCCGATTGGTATCCAAAAAATTCGAGCGGAAAAGGCTTAGGTTTCTTCCAAATTGGTGGCGGTATTGCAGGAGATTTTCCAATATGCGTAGTGCCAATGTTATACCAGGATATGGAAATGCACGAAGTTCCGTTTTGGAGTTATTTTTGTCAAATATCCGATTCGACTACTAGTTATGGCTCTTATTCCGGAGCTGTTCCTAATGAAAAAATTACATGGGGAAAATTAGATATACACACACCCAAATTTATTGTTGAATCAGATGCAACAATTGTTGTACCCTTAATCTTTGCTTATATACTAGATTTATAAAATATTTTTTTTATGAGAAGAATTATTGTAGATTATGCTAAACTAACTGGTAACATTCTGAATTTATTGGTAGATAAATTCCCGGAAGGTTACGACGACTCTGATATTATTCTATTTAGAAATGCCCAAAACGAATTAATTGAAGCTGTAGAAGTTAAAACAGAAGACACTATTTACTTGGTTAAAGTGAGCACAAAATTAGCTAGTCGTATGGAAAAATATGACGAAGAAGAAGATATTGATTCTGTAGTTGAACCTATTGATCCAATCAAAGGCCTAGACGATGATGAAGATGCGCCCAATGAAAATGATGATGAGGAAGAAGAAGATTTATTAAATGACAAAGGCGGCTCAGACGATGGTGATGACGACGACGATAATGACGACTTTGAAGCTACAGATAATTTTGCCGAAGATGATGATGATGATGATGATGAGTAATTAGGTCAGAAGATTGAAGCTAGAACTTACCTGTCTTAAATAATATTAAATCCCAAGTACCTCGGGATTTTTTAGTAATTTGATGTAAATAAAACTGTAAATTATATAAAGTAAGAATGTCAAAAGCTACTTATATTTGCTTGATTCGAGTTTTCTATGAAATACAAATATTTATTTTTCATTTTATTTTTCATATCTGTTTGTATAAACGCACAGGTACAGAAAAAAAACAGTGGCAACGATTCGGTTAAAGTATATAAAAACATAGAAAATTATTCCGAAAAAAGTAAGTTCAATAAGTTTGTTTATCGTTTACTTTTTAAATCCAACAGAAGTTCTGCAGGCATTCAAAAAAATGATCGGAAGCGATTTTTAATAAAAAAAACATTTGACAGAAACGAAGGTAAAATCATCAGAGAAATTAGAATTGAAACTTTAGATCCATTTGGTTATGCTGTTGATAATTATAAAGATCAACCCGAAAAAGGAATTGAAAAATTCGGAAATAGTTTGCATTTAAAAACTAAAAATTGGACCATTCGAAATTTATTACTTTTCAAAAAAAATCAACCTTTAGACTCACTTATTGCCAAAGAATCGGAACGTTTAATCAGAAGACAACGCTCTGTTAGAAGCGTAATTATTAAACCCATTGAAATTCCAAACAGCAAAGATTCTGTTGATATTTCTGTTCGCGTTTTAGATTCGTGGAGTTTGATTCCGACAGGTTCGGTTTCGGGCTCAAGAGGAAATTTTGAATTAACCGAAAGAAATTTTTTAGGATTAGGTCATGAAATAAAAAATAATTTTACGCGAAGATTTGATGAAGGCAAAAAGGCATACGATGCTCAGTATACCATAAATAATATCAAAAATACTTTTATCAAAACAACCTTTGCTTATCAAAATGATTTGAATAACAATATAACTAGAAGTGCGCGAATTGAAAGACAATTTTTCTCACCATTAACAAGATTCGCCGGTGGAGCCTATTTTGAAAATAGATTTTATGTAGATTCACTACCAGATGCAACAGGAGTTTTTGAAAATCAAAATTTTAAATTTCAAACCCAACAATATTGGGTAGGCCATTCTTTTAAAATCTTTAGAGGAAAAAGTGAAGATTCTAGAACTACAAATCTTATTACCACTTTTGGATATAAAAACGTAGCTTACTTCAACAAACCTACATTAGAATACGATCCATCTCAGTTTTTTGCTTCTGAAAAATTATATTTAGCCTCCATTGGCCTTAATACCCAAAAATTTGCTGAAGACAAATATTTATTCAATTTTGACATTATTGAAGATGTACCCTCTGGTCAAGTTTATGAAATAACCGGTGGATTTCAGGATAAAAACAATAACCAAAGAACTTATTTTAGTGGGCGATTTGCCTATGGCGATTATTTTTCGTTTGGCTATTTAGGTACTAATATTGAGTTGGGAAGTTTTTATAATAGTGGTCTAACCGAAGAAACAACGCTAAGAATTGAAACTAATTATTTTACTAATTTGCTTTCAATAGGAAGTTGGAGAATAAGACAATTTATTAGACCAACATTTGTTATAGGAAATCATAGAGCACAAATTATAAAAGATAGAGTTACTATTTCTGAAGGAAATGGAATTTCAGGTTTTAATAATCCATTAATTAATGGAACCAAAAAACTATTTACCGCATTTCAAACGCAAACTTATTTGCCAGGAAATTGGCATGGATTCCATTTTAGTCCGTTCTTCAATATGACTTTTGGGTTACTAGGAGATGAAACCAATAGAATTCTTAATGATAAAGTATATTCCATTTTTAGTTTGGGGGCTTTAATAAATAATGACTATTTGGTGTTTAATAGTTTTCAAATTTCTTTTTCTTTTTACCCGTCAATTCCTTTTCAGGGAACTAATATTTTTAAAACTAATACATTTAAAAACAACGATTTATCATTGCCTGATTTCCAAATTGGTGAACCAACCATAGTCCCTTACAACTAATAGATTTTGTAAGTATATTTAGTGTAAAAAACTAAAATAGTGTATTTAATCGATTAATTTAGGTGTTTTGTCTGCTACTTATTAAGTTTATTCCACCAAACCAAAAACTTAATTTCATGGAAACAAATTACTTACCTAATGGAATGGTGAAAAAAAATTATCGTTGTTCGCTATTTGGACATCGTTATATAGAGACCAAAAAAGTAAACAATCATTTTAGCGAATTTGAATGTAAAACTTGTAAAGTGCAAGTAACAAACGACGTTAGAGGTAAAAAAATCACATTGACATCAAAACTTAAAGACATCAATGAAACGCTTTTTTATTTGAATTTAAAGAAACAATTTCTATCTAAGTTTTACTTTCGAAAAGACTAGTGACAAATTAAGGTTATATTTGTCCTATCGAAAACCTAAAAAAACTAGTCTTGGAATCTACCATACTTTCTATCAAAAATCTTCACAAACGTTATGGTAAAATCCACGCCGTAAATAACGTTTCTCTCGAAATACATAAAGGCAATGTCTATGGAATTCTTGGACCAAATGGTTCTGGAAAATCGACAACTTTGGGTATTGTATTAAATGTTGTAAACAAAACTTCCGGAGAATACAGTTGGTTTGACGGAACAATGCAAACACATGAAGCGCTAAAAAAAGTGGGAGCCATTATTGAACGTCCCAATTTTTATCCCTACATGACAGCCAAGGAAAACTTGGAATTGGTTTGTAAAATAAAAAATATTGATTATTCTAAAGTAAATGAAAAGCTTGAAATCGTTGGGCTGACGGATAGAAAAGATAGCAAGTTCAAAACCTTTTCTTTGGGAATGAAACAACGACTAGCCATTGCATCTGCACTTTTAAATGATCCTGAAATTTTAATTCTTGATGAACCAACTAATGGTTTAGACCCACAAGGAATTCATCAAATTCGCGACATTATCCGTTTGATTGCTTCTCAGGGAACAACTATTTTATTGGCATCGCATTTATTAGACGAAGTTGAAAAAGTGTGTAGCCATGTTTTGGTTTTGCGATTTGGTAAAATTTTGTATAGCGGCACTGTTAATGGTATGAGCAATCAAGATGGCTTTTTTGAATTGCAGGCAGAGAGTAATGCTAAACTCATAGAAACGTTAAAAAATCATCCTGAAATTGATAAAATTTCGGAAGCAGAAGGAAAAGTAATTGTTCATTTTAAAAGCCAATTTGATGCTTCGCTTTTGAATCGCTATTTGACAGAAAAAGGGATTTATCTTAACCATTTAGTGTTTAAAAAAATGAGTTTAGAAGAACAATTCCTTGAATTAACCAAAAACTAATATGAAAAGATTACTCGCCATAGAATTACAAAAAATTTGGAAAAACCGTGCCAGTAGAGTATTAACAATAAGTTATTTTGTTATATTATCGTTTATTGCATTGATAGCTTCCATTAATATCAAAATTGGAAATTTTCAATTGCATTTTGCCGAAATGGGGATTTTTAATTTTCCTTTTATTTGGCACTTCAACACCTATATCGCCGCAATCCTTAAATTCTTTTTAGCCATTGTAATCGTCTCAATGATGGCCAATGAATATAGTTATGGAACATTAAAACAAAACCTCATTGACGGAATGAGCAAGAAAGAATTTGTACTTTCTAAATTCCTGACCATTGTTCTTTTTGCTTTTGTTTCTACTGTTTTTGTTTTTGTAATGTCATTGGTTTTGGGCTATAGCTTTTCATCTTACACCGAAATAGGTATTGTCTTTTCTGATATGGAATATTTACTAGCCTACTTTGTTAAATTAGTTGGATTTTTCTCTTTCTGTTTGTTTTTAGGAGTTTTGGTAAAACGTTCCGCTTTTGCCATCGGATTTCTTTTTGTTTGGAACATTATTGAAGGAATAGCCAATGGGGTTTTAACGTTCAAAATTTTTCCAAAAAGCGATACTGCATCTCAAATAACTCAATTTTTTCCTCTAGAATCTATGAGTAATTTGATTGTGGAGCCGTTTACACGATTAAGTGTGATAAAAAATATTCAAACTGCAGTTGGCGATACAAATGTAAAAGACTATGATGTTCATTTTACTTGCATCCTAATCGTTACGGCTTGGATTGCTTTATTCCTTTTTCTATCCTATGAAATCATCAAAAAGAGAGATTTATAGTTCAAATATTCATCATTTCTAAAAGAAAACATAAATAGGACAATTTCTCTTTATGTTTTCTTATTTATTTGCTAATTTTGGCGCATGAAAATGAAGTTATTCTATTTACTTTTTGTTTTGCTTTTTTCGTTGAATTGTAAATCGCAATTTAGTAAAACGCACTATATTCCGCCTCTTTCTGGCTCAAGTAATCCTACTGCCTCTCTTGTAAAAGATCAATACATGTATATTTCAACACCAAATACCAATGATGTTAACTTTCGGATTGTTCGATTTGGTGCAACAACAATATCGGGAACTGTTTCCCGAAATTCGCCATATGTATATTTTATTGGCTCAGGAACAAATACACAAATGCATGTTGTTGAAGAAAGTACAAGTACTGTTTTAAATAACAAAGGATATGTTGTAGAAGCGGATGATTTGGTTTATGTATCAGTAAGAGTAACAGCTGGTCAAGGCGATGATGGTCCTCCGCAAGCAGGTCAATTAGTATCAAAAGGTTTAGCAGCACTTGGACGACGATTCAGAGCCGGGGCCTTTACCAATACTTTAGTTCCAAATATCCAAGAATATCATTATACTTTCATTTCAGTATTGGCAACAGAAAACAATACTACAGTAAATTTTAGTGGAATGAAACCCAATGTACAACTAGTAAATAGTAGTACAGGAAGTAATTCTATCAGTATTACCTTAAATCTTGGAGAAAGCTACGTAATGGCTGTTCA
>CALQCV020000006.1 GCA_943329165.2 Candidatus Nitrotoga sp. CP45
GACGAATACTTATGTTTTTAATTATGAAACCGATAGAGAAACGGCTTCAAAATCCTATAGAGGAAATACTATATTTCCTTGGGATCAGTTTGATGCTTTGTATGGTGATAAAAATATTTATTCAACGGCAAGAGATTTGGTAAAGTTTGATTTGGGAACGTATTCGCCTGATTTTATTAAACCTGACCTTTTGCAGGAAGCCTTTTTTGGTTACAGCGCAGGTCATGTGGCAAAACCAATTAAAGATTATGGATTGGGAATGCGCATGCGTTTTTTACCGCCTACTAATGAAAAAATGATATATCACAACGGTTGGTGGCATGGTAACAACACATCATTTGTTCCAGTGAAAAAAGACACAGTTACTGTAGTTTGTTTAGGAAATAAATATTCAAACAGACCTTATTCTACTTTGAGTATGGTGAGCAGTCTTTTTTACAAAAAGAAAACAGAAATTGAAACTCCGGTTCCAACTGAACAGGAACTTCAGGAATTGGAACTTCTTGGTCAATAACTATTCCTTGACCAAATAAATTCCGTCGTCTTTAATCTCAATAAGTTTGTCTTTGTAAAGTGAACCAATGGCTTTCTTGAATGTTTTTTTACTCATCTTTAACACCGTTTTGATGTCTTCCGGATGGCTGTTGTCATTCAATCGAAGAAAACCTCTGCTAGCTTTTAGTTCGTCAAGAATTTTTTCAGCATTAGGTTCAACATTACGGTAGCCAAATTTATGCAACGTAACATCTATTTTATTATCAGGTCGAATGGCTTTGATGTAACCTGTAGTTCTATCGCCAGTTCTGATCTCGTCGTAAACCTGGTCTTTATATAATAATCCTTTATGGATATCGTTGATGATAACATTAATGCCAACTTCGGTAATATGTGAAATGATTAAGTCGACTTCATCTCCAACAGCGACCGTTAGATTTTCATTGTTCAAAAACTGATTGGTTTTGCTTGAAGCTACGATTCTGTTTGTTTTTTCATCAATGTAAGCAAAGACTAAATAGCGTTTCCCTTTTTCCATTGGTCGCGCTTGTTCTTTGAACGGAACCAGTATATCTTTTTCCAAACCCCAATCTAAAAATGCACCAATATTATTAACATAATTGACACGAAGCAATCCAAATTCATCCATCAAAATATAGGGTTCCAATGTTGTCGCCACGGGTCTTTCTTCATGGTCGAGGTAGACAAAAACAATTAACTCATCACCTATACTATATTCTTTTGGAACATATTTAAGAGGCAATAAAACATCATCTTTCCCATCGGTTAAAAAAAGTCCGACTTTCGTTTCACGTGCTATTTTGAGTGTATTATAATGCCCTAGTTCCATCTTGAATGCTTGTAATTTTGCAGTGCAAAGATAGAAATTAGTATGCAGTCGCAGTAAGCAGTTGGCAGATTTTTAAAATTATTCTTCTTCAGCCTAAATACTGTGAGGCTTCACTTTTGGAATTTAAAACCTAATTTGTAGTTTTACAGTTGTAACAAAACCCATGCTTTTTGTACTAACGACACTATGAGTGACAACTTGGAACAATTATTTGTAAAACAATTAAAGGACAATCAAAACATTATCCACAAGATATGTCGATTGTATACGAATGACGATGATGCACACAAGGATTTGTTTCAAGAAATTACCATTCAACTATGGAAAGCATTCCCAAAATTTAGAGGTGAATCTAAATTCTCAACTTGGGCTTATCGTGTGGCACTAAACACTGCCATAACGCTCTATAGAAAAAGTACACGAAGAATTGCGACTACACCTTATGAATCACAAAAACACTTTTTATCCCAAGAAGAATACAACTTTGAAGAAGAAGAACAAATTAAGTTAATGTATCAAGCGTTACAACAGTTGAATGATATCGAAAAAGCACTCGTTTTTCTTTATTTAGAAGACAAAGATTATACAGAGATATCACAAACGCTTGGTATTAGCGAAGTAAATGCCCGGGTAAAAATGAACAGAATTAAAGGAAAATTAAAAAAAATATTAAATCCCTAAGGATTATGGAAGAGTTGGATTTGTTAAAAAAAGCTTGGCAAAAAGACAGCCATTCTTACGAGCAAATTTCGGAAAGTGAAATTTATAAAATGCTTTATAAAAAATCATACTCTATTGTAAAATGGATATTGATTATCAGTATTATTGAAGTCTTGTTTTGGACTGCGATAAGCGTTGCATATAACACGGATGAGTATATGAAAAAACTCCATGCCGAAAATATGATAGTGTACTTCAAGGCGTTGAATTTTGTCAACTATGCCGTGATATTGTTGTTTATTTTAAATTTTTATAAAAACTACATAAAGATTTCAACCACAGCCTCGACCAAACAATTGATGCAGGACATCTTAAGAACTCGTAAAACTGTGAAATACTACGTTTGGTATAACATGGGAATGATAGTCGTAAGTCTTATAGCTGGTTTTGTAATTGCCTTTGCATACAACCCAAAAATGGAAATGCTAAAAAACAAAATTGCCAGTGAATCTAATTACTATACTTTGTGCATAACGATTGGTATTATGCTATTGACTATCGTAGTTTTTGTTAGTTTGTTCTGGTTATTTTACCGATTATTATATGGTATTTTACTCCGAAAACTGAATGCCAATTATAAAGAATTAAAGAAAATAGATTTGTAAAGATAAAATCCCGCTCTTAAGACGGGATTTCTTTTTTATCAACATTCCATTCTCGAAGTTTATTTAAGCGTTCTTGCTCTTCAATTTCTTCGGCCGGAATTACCTTTAAAAATGAAGGATGCTGCTCGATGGCGAATTCTATTTTTTCTACAATTTGCTCAATGGTTTCCTTTTCATAATCAATTACCAAAGGTTCTTTGATGATAAATGATTGCAGGATATTTTTCTTTTTCAAACGAAGCCCTTTTTTGTCAAACGAACGACGGAAACCGTCAATCACAATTGGGACCACAATCGGTTTATATTGTTTTATAATGTGTGCTGTCCCTTTCCGAACCGGTTTAAAGGATTTGGTTGTGCCTTGCGGAAACGTAATTACCCAACCATCTTCAAGTGCAATTCGGATATTTTCTGTATCGTTTGGATTTACTTCGCGTTTTTCGGTTACGTCTTTTCCTCCTGCACGCCACGTTCTTTCTACCGAAATCGAACCAACATAAGACAAAATACGTGGTAACAAACCAGACTTCATCGTTTCACTAGCAGCCACATAATAAATATTCATCTTAGGTTGCCACAAATAACCAACGTTTTTAATATTGTCTTGTCTTCCGGAAAGACTGGCATTAAATACATGAAACATTGCTACAACATCGGCAAAATAAGTCTGATGATTGGAAATAAACAGCACGTTTTTATCTGGTAAAGCAGCAATGATTTCGGAACCATCTATATGCAATTCGTTGAAACCTCTATATCTTCTGTGCGTGATGACACCGAAAATTCGGATTAACCATTTTTTGATAAAAAGTATATGACCAAAAGGATTTCTTTTAATTAAACCCATAATTCAATTTTTATTTGGAAGGCAAATCTACAAAAAGTAAAACTTTATAAAACCAATTTTAGTGTTTCTTTTAATTCACTCAACATCATGGCTGTTGCGCCCCAAATGAAGTGTTCCTCAACTTGAAAACCAGGTACTTCTATACTTTCGGCATAAGATGTTTTCATTGTATTGGTAACAACAATTTTATCATCTAAAAAATCCTTTAATGGTAATTCAACAATTCCGGCTACTTCGTCTACCTGTAATTCAAAGGATAATTCATCATGGCTGTAGCCAAAAAAAGGATGAACTATAAAATTACTCGGCGGAATGTAGACTTCTGTAAAAGCCCTAACCACATTTATCGTATTAGGATGAACTCCAATCTCTTCATGCGTTTCTCGCAATGCAGTTTGTTTTAAATCAAAATCATCAGCTTCAACTTTTCCGCCAGGAAATGCTATTTGTGAAGAGTGTACGCCATTATAGGAAGTTCGAAGGATTAATGCCAAATGCGTTTGCGCGTTTTTTGGATAAAAAAGCATCATTACAGCAGCTTTTTTTGGAACTATTTTAGTAAAATCAGTGTTTTTCAATAATTCTTCTCTATTAGGCGGCACCATTTTTCTGTGAGCATTCGTGGCTGGAAGCTCAACATTTAGTACTTTTGGCGCATATTTTAAAAACTCATCGAAACGCATCTTTATTAGTTTAGGAATATAAATTTACCTTAAAAAAACAACGCACTCAAATTTTTAGGCCAATAAAATGTACAGCAAAGAAGAAGCATTACTTATAAAAAAAGAATTTTGGACAGCATTTGCTGCGGCTTATCCTAGAAAATGGGTGTTGTATGATACTAAAATAAAAGATGTCACTTTTAAGTTTTATATCGATAATAAAAAAGCACAAGTGCTTCTGGATATTGAACCTAAAGACGAAGAAAAGCGTAAAATTTATTTTGAAAAAATTGAATCATTAAAGACAATTTTATTGGAAGACTATCTTCCTGAAACTATTTTGGAGCGTAATTATTATCTAGAGAGCGGTAAAATTATCAGCAGAATTTGGGTAGAAAAATTAGGTGTGAGTTTGAATAATAAAAATAATTGGGAAGCCATTTTTGACTTTTTTAACGAAACAATGATACAGTTCGAGCATTTCTATTTTGAACACGAAGATTATATCAAAGATTTAGAAATCAATACTTAACGTAAGATTACATCATTAATTACTTCCTTGCCAAGTTCTTCGTTTATCATTTTGATAATCTTCTGTTTTCCATAACTCAACTCTTCGCGCAACACTGCCGAAGTTAACGAAACGTAAAGTGTTGTTCCTTTTAAAACAACTTCTTTAGTATAGCTGTTAACACCATTTCCCATAAGCGATTTCCAAGCGTCTTCCACGTCAATTTTATCCATGCCGGACTGCAGTTTATTTTTTTCGATAAACTGTTTTAAAACATCGCCAATTGAACCTTCGTTGCTTACTCGTCTTGCCATTTATGCTGGATTTAGTTCAGTATTATTTAAATGCAAAGGGTTTAAATTTTTTATAGGTGTATTCTATTTTTTCTTTGTTTTTTAATACTAAAGTAGAATCTGCAATAGTTATGATTTCTTCTTCCCATTTGCCGAATTTTGTAGTGTATTCGATGTAGAATGAATTGTCTTTCTGAATCACTTTAATATTCTCCTTGATGTTATTAGTTTGAAATTTTCCGTCGAACTGCGGCATTCCTTTTTGGCGAAAGCCTTGGTTGTCTTTTAGCTCAAAATAATCAATAGTTTCATTGATTTTATAGTCCTTGATTTTGCCAGTTGCCAATTTAACCTGTTTGATTTCCCAATAGCCATTAATTTTATTTAAATCTTCCTTCTTCACATTAGAATGACACGAAATCAGTAACAAAGCTAAAAACAATAAACCTATTTTTTTCATTAGTTAAAATCGAATTGATGGATGACAAATTTAATTTTAAAATTTACAAACTCATAGCAAATAGAAATTAAATCTCGAATATTAAATTTTAAACTTTAAACTATTTTATATCTTTAAAGTTCAAAGTCAAATTTCTTCAAAATGAAATCTCAGATTACTACGTCAGTTCGCCTTTCAGACTCAGGTCACGAGCACCTATTCAAAACAATTTTTACTTTAGTGAGTAAAAAAATGTACCTCATCCCTTTTCTTTTAGTTTTCCTTTCAAATTGTAGTTCTGATTCGTCATCAAATCCAGTTATTGCGGAGCAAATGTATTTTCCGCCCAATGATGGAACCACAACCTGGACAACAAAATCTATAGCAGATTTAGGTTGGAGTCAAAGTGCAGTTCAACCTCTTTTGGATTATTTACAATTAAAAAATTCTAAGTCTTTTATGATTTTGGTAAATGGTAGAATTGTGATGGAAAATTATTTTAATGGGCACACTTCAACAACTCTTTGGAAATGGAACAGTGCGGGAAAAACTTTAACATCGACAGTTACTGGAATTGCAGAACAAGAAGGATTTATTAATACCAACAATAAGGTTTCAGATTATATTGGAACAGAATGGACCAGTGCGCCTTTAGCCAAAGAGAATTTAATTACTTGTAAAAATTTATTACGTATGAATTCTGGATTAGATGACACTTTGGGGGATGATGTTTCTCCAAGTAATCTTCAATATATAGCAGACGCTGGCAATAGATGGGCTTATCACAATGTGTACGTAAAATTGCAAGACGTTGTAGAACAAGCAACAGGACAAAGCTGGAATAATTTTTTCAACACCAAGTTACGAGATAAAATCGGGATGAGTCCAAGTGGATTTTGGTATACAGGAACTGGAGTTAATTTAGGTTTAAAAATTTATTTTAGTAATACCCGTAGTATGGCTCGATTTGGATTGTTAGCTTTAAACAATGGAAAATGGAATGGGACTCAAATAGTAAATTCGGCTTTTTTAAATCAGGCCACAAGTACTTCACAAAACATTAATTTATCCTATGGTTATTTATGGTGGTTGAACGGTAAAACCAGTTATCATTTGCCTCAAACTCAAATCCAATTTAACGGAAGTCTAATTGCAACAGCTCCAAACGATATGTATTGTGCGTTAGGAAAAGATGATCAAAAAATCTATGTTATTCCAAGTAAAAAAATGGTAGTCATTAGAATGGGAGATGCAGCAGATTCTGAAAATTTGGCTTTATCTAATTTTGACGAAACGCTTTGGACAAAGATTAGTGCTTTGTATCAGTAAAAATTACTTTCTGAACCTGATTATGGCGTAAACAAATAATACAAAAGCAAATAGTCGCAACCCAAGAAAAATACTTGGCAATGGTTTTTGTATGAAATAGCTAATTAAAGCAATTCCGAAACTGACAGCTATTAATTTTAACGAGGATGATTCCCTAAAAAAAGATAAAACTTTACTCATATAATTTTTTATTTAAAAAACGAATCTACAAATTCAAATTTATTAAAAACCTGCAAATCTTCAATGCCTTCACCTACTCCAATATATTTTACCGGAATTTGAAACTGGTCTGAAATTCCAATAACAACACCGCCTTTGGCCGTTCCATCTAATTTAGTAACAGCAAGACACGAAACTTCAGTAGCTGCGGTAAATTGAGTCGCTTGTTCAAAAGCATTTTGTCCGGTTGAGCCATCCAAAACTAATAACACATCGTTTGGAGCGTCTTCCACCACCTTTTGCATTACTCGTTTTACTTTGGTTAACTCATTCATCAAATTAACTTTATTGTGTAAACGACCTGCAGTGTCTATAATCACAACATCTGCATTTTGGGTAACCGCGCTTTGTAAGGTGTCAAAAGCAACCGAAGCAGGATCACTTCCCATTTGTTGTTTTACGATTGGCACACCTACTCTATCTGCCCAAATTTGCAATTGATCAATCGCCGCAGCACGAAAAGTATCGGCAGCACCAAGAACAACATTGTAACCTGCTTTTTTAAATTGATACGCTAACTTTCCTATGGTAGTAGTTTTTCCAACGCCATTAACGCCAACAATCATAATTACGTATGGCTTCTTATTAGTTGGAATTGTAAACTCTGTTTCTTCACCCGATTTAGTTTCCGATAAAAGTCCGGCGATTTCTTCACGAAGAATTAGATTCAATTCCTCTGTTCCCATATACTTATCATTGGAAACACGTTCTTCTATTCGCTTTATGATTTTTAGTGTAGTAGCAACACCAACATCTGAAGTAACTAGTACTTCCTCCAGATTATCTAGCACTTCATCATCAACCTTTGACTTTCCAGCAACCGCTTTGGTTAGTTTAGAAAGAAAAGAAGTCTTGGTTTGTTCCAAACCTTTGTCTAAAGTTTGCTTCGCCTGTTCGCTTATGCTCGGGTCCTTTTTTTCGGAGGAAAATATTCTTTTGAAAAAACTCATTTTTGTTTATTGATAGTGCTTAAATTTTGGCGAACCCGAACGATAGCGAACTGGCGAAGCAAATATAAAAATAAAAAAGCTACTTCCGAATGAAAGTAGCTTTGATATATAATTTTATTGGAATTATTTCTTTGCTAAGAAACTATCCACCTCTTCTGGTGTCATGATGCTTTCAACAAAAGTATACGCTCCTGTTTTTGGAGATTTTACCATTTTGATAGCTTTTGATAATCTTTTAGAAGCTGTTTGCAGGGTTGCTACGGTTTTCTTTGCCATGATTCAAATATTTTAAAATCCTCTTAGGAATTATTTAATTTCTTTATGAACAGTCATTCTCTTCAAGATTGGATTAAATTTTTTAATCTCTAATCTGTCTGGAGTATTTTTTTTGTTTTTGTTTGTAATGTAACGAGAAGTCCCAGGAAGACCTGTTCCTTTGTGCTCTGTACACTCTAAAATAACTTGTATTCTATTACCTTTCTTTGCCATCTTACTTTATTTTTATTGGATTTGGAAATTATTTAATAAATCCTTCAACTTTTGCTTTTTTCAAAACAGCAGCCAATCCATTTTTATTGATTGTTTTAATTGTAGACGCAGCTACTCTTAGAGTAATCCATCTGTCTTCTTCAGCAAGATAGAAACGTTTTTTAACTAAGTTGACAGAAAATTTTCTCTTAGTTTTGTTCATCGCGTGAGAAACATTATTTCCTACCATCGCTCTTTTACCTGTAAGGTCACAAACTCTTGACATTATGCTTATCTTTTATCGTTATTCAATTCGAGGGTGCAAACCTAAGAAAAATATATCGTAGAGCAAAATAATTATTGCAGATTTTTTTCTTTTTTTTAATTTGCTTTTTATTGGTAAAAAAGAATGTCTTTTTTGAACAAATTTATTAACATTCAAATTTTATTTAAAGGCATCTTTTAAAATTGCAGCCTGCATCATTTCCAATGCTTTATTTGCTGTTCTATGTATCACTTTATCACGTGGTTGACCAAAATTAAATTCCTCAACAAAAACCGCTTTAGGTGTTGCCAATGCAATAAAAACAGTACCAACTTCAGCATCAGCATCGCCTTTTGATGGTCCGGCGTTTCCTGTTGTTGCAATTGCATAATCTGTTTTCATTAGTTTTTGAATTCCTAATGCCATTTCCGAGGCTACTGATGCGCTTACAACGGTATACTTTTCAATGGTTTTAGCATCAACACCCAATACTGAAATTTTAGTCTCAGTGGCATAACTTATTACGCTTCCGCGAAAATAATCAGAAGCTCCAGCAACTGATGTTAACATTTGGGCAATTTTACCGCCGGTACAACTTTCGGCTGTGGCTATTGTTTTACCTTGTTGGCGAAGTAATCTGCCGATAATGACTTCTATAGTTTCGTCTTCATCAAAACCGACGATGATATCTCCGATGATTTTGGCTAATGATTGTACATTTTCCTGAATTGCTTTTTCTAAAACTTCATTATTTTCGCCACGAGCAGTTAAACGCAAGCGCACTCTTCCCGGACTTGGTAAATAGGCAAGCTTTATAAATTCTGGTAAATTGTTTTCCCAATCTTCAATTCGTTCTGCTACTAAACTTTCACCTTGACCGTATGTTAGAATAGTTTTATGGATAATGTATGGTCTTTTGAATTCGGCTACGATTTTCGGGATGAGTTGTTCGTTTACAATGCCTTTCATTTCATAAGGAACACCGGGCATGGAAACAAAAATCGTTGTGCCTTTTTGCATCCACATACCCGCTGCGGTGCCATAATTATTTTTTAATACTTGTGCTTTTGAAGGTAACAAGGCTTGGTCTTTGTTAATTTGTGTCACACTAAAATTCAGCTTGGTAAATAGCGCTACGATATGGTCTTCGACTTCCTGATTTCTGACAAAAGTATCATCAAAGTATTCGCAAAAAGTATGTTTCGTAATATCATCTTTTGTTGGTCCGAGACCGCCTGTGATGATAACCAAATCGACTTTGTTTTGTAATGCCGAAAATGTGTTTAGAATGTGTTGCTTATCATCGGAAATGGAAAGCATTTCAGTAGTTTGAACGCCAATTTTATCCAACGCTTTGGCGATGTAACCCGAATTAGTATCAACAATCTGCCCGATCAGGATTTCGTCGCCAATGGTAACTATAGTTGCTTTCATTATTGATTTAGGAATTATGAATTGGGATTTAGGAATACAAATGAATCCGTGATTAGCCCCGATTGCAGCATTGTATCCTTTTTGTTTTGTAGATTGCATCTCGACTGCGCTCGATGTGACAAAAAGATACTGCGAAAAGCGGGAACTACAATAACTGATAACTCCCAAGCAGTTCGCTTCTTATTTTACAGTTCGAAATCTTTTTTGATTTCTTTTACTGCCTTATCCACTTGACTTTGAATACTTGCGAAAGTATCGTTAATTTCCTTACGCTTGCCTTCTCTTTTTCCCCAAGCTTCCACTTCAAGAATTTCTTGATGAGCTACAGTCATTCCTATTAAATCTAGAGAAGGTTTTATTTTATGCGCATAGCTGTAGGCCAATTTATGGTCTTTTGCTTTGATACCTAAATCAATCTGTTTCAAGTCTTCAGGGACTTCAGTGACAAACAATGTGATAATTTGCATTACGAATTCAGGGTCATTGTCTGAAAGAGCGTAAACTTTTGAGAGGTTGTAGTTTATTGCCATTATTTAATATGTAATCTTAGTACTTTTTTGTTTTCTATAAACCCTTCAAGGATATCGTTTGGTTTAACTTTGGCAACACCTTCGGGTGTACCTGTAAAAATGATATCGCCTTTTTTAAGTGTAAAGAACTGTGAAATGTGTGAAATTATTTCGTCAATTTTCCACAACATATGACTTGTATTTCCGCTTTGAACTGTTTTTCCGTTGTTTTGCAATTCAAAAGTAATATTTTCTGTTGAAATAAAATTATTTTTCGGATGAAAGTCACCAATTATCGCTGAACCATCAAAAGCCTTTGCTTTTTCCCACGGCAAACCTTTCTCTTTCAGCTTGTTCTGAACATCTCTCGCCGTAAAATCAATTCCCAAACCTATTTCATCATAATATTTGTGGGCAAATTTTGTATCAATATATTTTCCAACTTTTGAAATTTTTACCAAAATTTCCACTTCGTGATGGACATCATTACTAAATTCCGGTATGGTAAAAGGCGTTTTCTTTGGTAAAATAGCAGTTTCAGGTTTCATGAAAATCACAGGTTCCTCCGGACGCTCGTTATTGAGTTCGGCAATGTGATTGACGTAATTTCTTCCGATACAGATGATCTTCATATTTCTTAGTTTGAAGATGGGAGATGGAAGCTGGAAATAAAACCTTCCCTCTTCTGACTTCCCTCTTCTAGCTTTTGGTGTTTAATTTTCTCAATTTGATTCCAGTTAAAACTTTCTTGGTGTATAAAGGAAATTCGGCATTTTGAATCCAACCAAAATAACCGGGTTCTTTATCCAAAACCTCATTAACCAATACACCTTTGTGTTTTCCGAAAGTAAAAATCTCCTGGCCTTCTGGATTCAACGCGATGAAACCAGCAAAATCAACCGCTTTTTTTCGGGTTGTAAATTCAGAAAGCGATTTCATATCGTTATCTAAATCTTCGTATCGATCTAATTGTGCTTTCAGGATTTCATATGTCGCCATAGTATCCGCTTCAGCACTATGCGCGTTTTCCAGACTTTGATTACAATAAAATTTATAAGCAGCACTTAATGTTCTTTCTTCTTTTTTGTGAAAAATAGTTTGTACATCAACCGAAACTCTGTTTTTCATATCAAAATCCACTTCGGCGCGCAATAACTCTTCGGCCAAAAGCGGAATATCAAATCGGTCAGAATTAAATCCCGCCAAATCTGAATCTTTAATCATCGTATGTACTTGGGAAGCCAGTTCTTTGAATGTTGGCTCATTGGCAACTTTTTCATTGGTAATTCCATGCACAGCGGTTGCAAATGCAGGAATTGGAATAGTTGGATTCACTAACCATGTTTTGCTTTCTTTATTTCCGTTAGGAAATACTTTAAATATTGAGATTTCCACAATTCTGTCTTTGGCAACTTCGATACCGGTGGTTTCCAAATCAAAAAAACAAATAGGACGTGTAAGTTTTAATTCCATTATAAAAAGTTAAGTCGACAAATATAAAATATTGCAGTTACCGATGGTAGTTTCCTTGATTTTTTTTAACTAAAAAATCCCGATTTTGTGAATCGGGATTGAAATATAACTGTTTACGATTAGTATTCTCTATTCACATCAAAAGCTTCCAAGTAATCGGCTACACGTTTTACAAAACTTCCGCCCAATGCGCCATCTACAACTCTGTGATCGTACGAATGTGATAAGAACATTTTTTGACGGATTCCAATAAAATCACCTTCTGGAGTTTCAATAACCGCTGGTACTTTTCTAATGGCACCAAGTGCTAAGATTCCAACTTGTGGTTGGTTAATAATTGGTGTGCCAAATACAGAACCGAAAGTTCCAACATTAGTCACAGTATAGGTTCCGCCTTGTGTATCGTCCGGCTTTAGTTTTCCGGCTTTCGCACGGTTTCCTAAATCGTTTACGGCTTTTGCCATTCCCACAAGATTTAATTGGTCTGCATTTTTAATCACCGGAACAATTAAGTTTCCATTTGGTAAAGCTGCCGCCATTCCTAAATTAATATTTTTACGTTTGATAATAAAATCACCATCAACAGAAATATTCATTCCAGGGAAGTCTTTCAACGCTTTGGCAACGGCTTCCATCATAATTGGCGTGAATGTTAACTTCTCTCCTTCTCTCTTTTCAAAAGCCCCTTTAACGCGGTCTCTCCATTTCACAATATTCGTCACATCCACTTCTATAAACGATTGTACATGAGCCGATGTTTGCACCGAAGCAACCATATAACCTGAAATCAGCTTACGCATTCGGTCCATTTCAATAATCTCGTCACCGCCGTTTACTGAAACAGGTTGCGAGTTGGAAGATGGGAGTTGGGAGTTTTGAGCTGTCGGTTGAGCTGCTACAGATTTTGAACTTCCAGCTTCCGACTTCCGACTTTCGACATAATTTAAAATATCTTCCTTGGTCACTCTACCATCTTTTCCAGAGCCAGCAATCGTTTCCAATTCGGCTACAGAAATTCCTTCTGCTGTGGCAATGTTTTTTACTAAAGGAGAATAGAATTTGTCTGATGATTTAAAATCGGCTGGAGCTACTGACGCTTGAGCTATCTCAACTGTTTTAGCAACTTGCTGTACCTGTTCGCTACCACTCGAGTCAGAAACTGCCACCGGATTTGGTACTGCTTCCGCAAAAGGTTCTGGGGCAAGACTTCCTTGCGAAATTTCGGAACTCGTTTCAATAATAGCAATGACTTGTCCCACTTTTACGACATCATTTACCTGAAATAAAATTTCGGTTAACGTTCCTGAAACTTCACTTGGCACTTCGCTATCTACTTTATCGGTAGCGATTTCCAAAACAGCTTCATCCATATCGATTTTTTCACCTACGGTTTTTAACCAATTGGTAATTGTTGCTTCTGCAACACTTTCACCCATTTTAGGTAATTTCAATTCAAACTTTGCCATATGTGTAAACTAAAGATATGTTATTTAATTTTGAATGCAAAAATACTAATTGTTTTGAGCAAACACTAAGAATTATTCAATTTTTGCTAAATTTATGATTATTCCTTTATCGTTTGCGTGATTGCTACCTATTATAAAATTTGACTCTGGTAAAAACATTTTAAAAGTGATGTTTTTAGATTTTGCTTGCTTGACAAAATTGATAATTTCCTGAAATGAAAACGACTGAACATCAAATACCAATTGGTAATTAATGGCCGGATTAATCTTTAGCATATCAAATTTTGAGTGGTTACAAATAGGAGAAAGGTTTTGAATAGTTAAAAGTTCTTTGGTAAAAAGAACCGTTTCATGAGGATAAAATATATAATTATGTTGCTGATTTTTTTTTATTTTACTAAAAATAAAACTCCCAATTTGCATCATCCAATCAAATATAATTGATTTTCGAAAGTGTTTTTTATAAAAAAATTGCATGGCTTCTTGAAAATGCTTCATGTATTTTTGATCCCTAATTGTGCTCTCACCTTTATAATGGATAACGGTCGTTTCAGCAAAGTAGTAATTGGATTTTCCTTTTTGAAGCGCCCTATAGCTCAAATCAATATCATCTGCATACATAAAGCAATTTTCATCAAAACCTCCCATTTCGTTATACAATTCGCGTTGCATCACCATAAAGGCACCAACAAGTATATCGACTTTCCCGGTTTGATTTTTATCCAAATGTTGGGCGTAGTATTTATTAAACAACGATGATTTTGGAAACAACTTATATAACCCAGAAATCTTAGTGAACGCGACCCAAGGCGTCGGAATTCCGCGTTTACTTTCAGGAAGAAAGTTTCCGGCTCCATCAATCAGCTTGCAGCCTACGATTCCTAAATCGTCCCGCGAATGCGCTCGGGATGACACAAATTTCAGCACCTTTTCAAATGTGTCTTCAGCGACAACAGTATCGGGATTTAAAATGCAGATGTATTCACCTTTAGCTTTTTTAACTGCAATATTATTCCCTTTTGGGAAACCTGAATTTTCTTTGTTTTCGATTAGTTTAATATCCGGAAAACGCTGTTTCATCATCGCACAACTGTCATCCGAAGAATTGTTATCAATGATAATGATTTCGGCGTCCAAGTTTTGAATGGCTTTTTGTACACTCAAAACACACAACTCCAAAAAGTAGCGCACATTATAATTAAGGATTATGACGGATAGTTGCATTTGACAAATATAGTGGAATTTGAAAATGTATCAATTTGAAGATTTAAAAATAATGAATTGGTTCAAATACAATTTGACGATTTAGATTGCTATTTAAAATACTTATTTTCTACAAATTCTCAAATTAATTAATTTTTTTAGAAATACAAACTAACTTTCTGAAATTCAAAATTTCTTTTTTACAGTCTTTATCATATTGAATTTTAAACAAAACCACTATGGACTTGAAGTCCATAGGTTTGGCTGGCAGACTAAAAGTCTGCTAAATTTGTAAAACTTAATTTATCAACACAAATTACACAAATTAGCACAAATTAATTTGTGAAAATTTGCGTAATTTGTGTCAAACTTTTTAGAAGCTGAAAGCAAAATACACTAAAGTGCATAGTTTTAACTATTTTTGAGACCAATAAATTGCCTACCATGGAAACTGACCGTTTCAGAATTCAGCAATTATTCCAAAATTTAATTAGCAATGCTGTTAACCACAATGATAAAAAGCAAGGTTTTGGTGAAATATCATGCGAGGAGAATGAGAGCGATTATATTTTTTCCATTAGAGATAATGGCCGAGGAATTGATGTTAAATATCAAACTAAATTTTTTGATTTGTTTCAATCATTTTCAGATGAAGAAAAATCCAGCGGAATTGGGTTATCAATTGTTAAACGCATAATTACAAACCTAAATGTTGAAATATGGTTAGAAAGCACATTAGGAATTGGAACCACTTTTTTTTATCAAATTGCCGAAGAATCATGTAAAACATAATTTAGAAATGCATTAATAACCCGTTTGGGTGCAATTAATCAAAATCTTTTAATACTGACTTTTTTGATTCAAATTTATAGTCAATTACAACAAAATTTGAATCTTAGCATTTCAAAGACCATAAAAAAGATACATTTCGACAAGCTCAATGTGACCATTGGTATGAATTAGTTATAAAAAACTTACACACTTTGCGGGATAGTGTCTACTAATACTCTAGTCTATCCTCTATATTCTTCCTCTTTCCTCTTTTCTCTATCTTCTTTTCTCTATCTTCTATCTCACATTTTGCTTAAAGTAAATTTCCGTTGCGCCTAGTCCATACTTCTGATAATTAGCATCTTGGTAAACAATATTATCATATCTTCCTAATAAGAAATCAAGATCAGATTTCAGCACACCTTCTCCAACACCGTGTATAAAAACAATCTTCGGAATTCGGTTGCGAATCGCAAATTCGATATGGCGTTTGGCGGTTTCTATTTGAGTATTTAAAATATCATAGTTGCTCATCGACTTGTAGTTTTTGACCAACTTTTCGATATGCAAATCAAACTCTGGTGGTGGAATTTCTTTTTTGTTGTTCTTTTCCTTGTTGATGTAATTGGGTTTGACTACTTCCTTTTCGCTAATTACCTGACTTTTATTAAAACTAAAATTCATAGCATTACCACTTCCAATCTTAATTAACTCGGTACTTTTGAACGTTAGGCTGAAACCATCAGTGGTTTCTATAGTAACTTCAGCGCCTTTTACTTCAATCACAACACCGTCAATAGCATCATCTAATACCGAAACTTTATCCCCTTTATTGAGTATCATCTTGTTCTTTTTCTTCTTGATTTTTACTAGGTGTTTTGGCGCTTAATCCGATAATACCATAGATAAATACAACGATAGTAATACATAAAATATAAACATTAGGTTTCTCCTTTGATTGCTCATACAAAGCACCAATAATGGCCACAAGTGTAAATGGTAGTACTAGTTTTTTCATAATTACAACAAAGAAAAGCAAAGGTTAAGTAAATTTGTTTTGCGAACCAATAAACAAAACCAATGCTTAGCAAAGACAAAATTATATCAATTTTTTGTTTAATCGATGATATTTTACAAGGAATTGACCACAAAGATGATGTAAGAAGACGAGTTAGTGATAGTGAGATTATTTTAACAGCTATTGTATGATCAACTAGCTTTTATGGCAATCATAGTTCTGCCATTAAATTTCTGAGGCAGTATGGATTTAAACCACAAATGCTAGACGTAAGTAGATTTAATAGGTGATTACATAAAATAGTAAGTTTACAATATGAACTATTTGAAATTGTAAGTCCTTATTTTAAAGATTTTTGTTGTGAAATGCAATATATCATCGATTCTTTTCCAGTAGCAGTGTGCAATAGCATGAGGATTGCAAATTGTGAAATTCTTGGAGACGAAAAATGGGGAGGTTAAACAGCTAGTATGCGAAATTATTTTTATGGTGTCAAAGTACAATTACTTACTACAAAAGATGGAATTCCAATAGCATTTCATTTCACGCCGGGAAAAACTGGTGATGCAAAAGCAATAGGGCAAATGATTGATAAATTGCCAGCTGAAGCATCATTATATGTAGATAGTGCTTATACAGACTACGGACTGGAGGATACGGCATTAGAAAGAAAATATGTTTTGTTAAAAATTCAACGCAAATCAAATGCTAAGAGAATAGATAGTTTAGAACAAACAAACGAAAAACTAAAAATGAAAAAAAATTAAAACAACAATAACCAACATTAAAAAGATGTTTCCTAGAACAATACATGCCATTACTCTGGAAGGTTTTTGATAAAACTCACTCTTTTTGTATTTGGCTTACAATTAAATAAAACTATTAACTAGCAACCTGAATTAATTACTAAATAAAAAAAAGGAACCGTTTCGTTCCTTTTAGTTTTATTTATTATTAATGAGCAACATACAATGCTGCAATTCTGGTTTTTTCTTAATAAATTTTGAAAGCCATGACGCTAATTCTTCTAATTCATAAGGCAACAAAACTTTACATGCTTTTTCAAGTTCTTTGCAGAAAAGTGAGACATCAAAACTGACTCTTTTTAACACATTTTTGGTGTGGTCTAACATTAATTTAGACATAAAAAATACTTGTATTAAATTGAAAAAAAATAATAAGAACGTCTATAAACGCCAAAAGTAAAAAATATTATTTTCTACTTAATAAAAATTATCTAAAATTTAACGCTTTAAATATGTTAAAATTTCAAACCGCTTTAGTAGCGCGCAACATCTCTCTTTTGCCTGGAGCGCCCGGCAGTTTTTCTACACTGAACCCAGCTGAAAACATCGCTTTTTTTATAGAAGTCCGACATGCGTAAGTTACCAAAACACCATTTGGCTTTAAAGCCTTAAACATAGCGGCAAAGATGTCTTCTGACCAAAGCTCCGGTTGCACCCTGAAACCAAAGGCATCAAAATAAATCAAATCATAAGCAGCAACATCCTTAATATCCTGAAAAAACTGTTTGCGCTTGGTTAGTGTAAAAGTATCCGAAAGTACATTCTCATGGTCCCAATGACATTCATGCAGTTGTCTGAAAAGATTGTTTTCGTTGGCATTAATTTCATTTGCATAATTCATCATCATTGCTTCATCCAATGTTACTGGATAGGCTTCTACTCCAACATAATCAATTGTTTGATTGTTTTTTTTTGATTCTAAATATGTGATAAAACAATTTAAGCCGGTTCCGAAACCAATTTCTAAAACAGCAATGGATTGTCCTTCGAAAAGTGATAAACCATTTTTTATAAATACGTGATAGGCTTCTTGAATAGCACCGTGTTTTGAATGATAACTTTCATCCCATTCCGGTAAATGAATGGTTGTTGAACCATCATTAGTTTTGATAATTTCGCGTTTCAAAATTATTTAATATACAATTTCTTGATTCTCGGAATTGGTCCGCCGCATTTGCTTTCATGACATTTTATACAAGCATCAACTCCGGCATTGAAATGTTCGGTTGCATTTTTTGGATCGCTATAAATCAATTGTTGTGCTGCAATATATTCTTTAGCTTTTTGTTTAAAAAACAAATCGTTATCAGATTCATCCGTAAATTTAGCTCTATAAATTTTCAAAAAGTGTTTTGGAAATGATCGAAGACTGTCACCATTTAGAATACTTTCTTTCAATCGCTTATTGTCCACAAACATTTGTTCCATCAAAGCGGCCATTTCTGACATTTGATACATTTCCAGTTTCTTTTCTTTAACAGGAGAACATCTTTCTTCTTCAACCTTCGACTCTTTCTTCTGGCAAGAAAGGAAACTAAAAACTAAAACAATGACAATTATTTTTTTCATCCGAATGACAATTATATTTTGATGTAAACACCATCAGCCAAAAACGAATATGTAACTTCTGGCTTTGTTATTTTGGCTATTTCTGCTGCAGATTTTCCACCATCTTTAGCATAATGTCGTAACGATTCAACTGACTCTACATCAACAAACGCTTTTCCGTTTACAATAGCTTCACTGTTATCAGCATTCAACGGAACGAAGAAACCATAATCTTTAAATTTTACAAATGATTCATCATCACCAGCTAAATTCATTTTCATCCAACAACCTTTCTTTTTGCAAACCGCTTTAATATTTGATTGGAATTGAACCGTAATCGTGTCACCTTTTTTAAGTGTTTTATACTTTTTCAACATTTGTTCTTTAGTATAAATTTTAGACACTTTAAATTTATCGCCAAACGAAGCATACTCTTTAGCATTAAAAGATTTTGCTTTTTTCTGTGCAATTGCTGTAGTTCCAACACATAAAAACAGCATAATTAGGATAACATTTACTTTTCCCATGAGATTTATTATTAATGAATTGCGAATATAAACAGTTTGGCAAAAATCACTTACTAAATTAGCAATTATTTTGAGTTTTTATTATGAAATTAACCCGTTCAACAGTCAAAATAATGTCATTTCAAAAAAAGTTTTCATTTTTTTTTTTCGATGCAAAAAACAATCATATTTTTACTAGTTTTACAAAAACTAACAACTCAACTATAATTTTCGGAAAACAAAATATAACATATTAATTATCAAATATTTGAGGTGTTTTCTGAATTAAATCTATTATTAAATGATGTTAAAAACCACTGACGAAATCGATATAGTTAGAGCAAATTACTCTAAAATTAGTGAAGTCGATTTTGAAAATCTTACCTTCGGAAATGTATTTACAGACCATATGTTGCTTTGTGACTTCAAAGAAGGCAAATGGCAAAAACCCGTTATCAAACCTTATGAACCTTTCCTAATTGATCCTTCGGCAAAAGTGTTTCACTATGGACAAGCTATTTTTGAAGGAATGAAAGCCTATAAAGACGAAAATGATGACGTTTGGCTTTTTAGACCAAACGAAAATCTGAATCGCTTTAACAAATCGGCTGTTAGAATGGCAATGCCCGAAGTCCCCGAAGAAATCTTTATTGGTGGTTTAAAAACTATCGTAGATTTGGAAAGAAATTGGGTGAAGAAAGGATTGGGAAACACTTTATATATTAGACCTTTTATGATTGCGGTTGGATCGGGCGTTATTGCTCAACCTTCAACACAATACCGATTTATGATTATCCTTTCGCCTGCTCGTTCGTATTATTCTGGAGAAGTAAAAGTTATAATTGCCGAGCATTACAGTAGGGCTGCTAATGGTGGAATTGGTGCTGCGAAAGCGGCAGGAAATTATTCGGCCCAATTTTATCCGCAAAAACTAGCACAAGAAAAAGGATTCCAACAAATCATTTGGACAGATGATGCCACGCACACCAAGTTGGAAGAAGCTGGAACAATGAACGTTTTCTTTAGGTTTAACGATACAATCTACACCGCACCAACCAGCGAAAGAATTTTGGATGGTGTTACTCGAAAAAGCTTGATTGCTATTGCCAAACGCGATGGTATCAAAGTAGAGGAACGTTCTGTTTTGGTTTCGGAATTAATTGCAGGAGCTAAAGACGGAAGTTTAAAAGAAATTTTTGGTGCCGGAACCGCAGCTGTGGTAAGCCCGATTGTTGGTTTCCAATACCAGGAACATTATTTTGAGTTGCCAAAAATAGAAAATTCTATTGCCATACAATTAAAGGATAAGCTAACTAAAGTGCAGTACAAACTCGCCGAAGATACTTTTGGGTGGACAGTTAAAGTTTAGTTTTGAATTGATAAATTATAATTTAATGAATTAAAAATATAAACTTCAGAGAAATCTGGAGTTTTTTTGTGTATTATGGTTGGCATTTTAAAGTTTGCACTACCTTTAACTCGCATTTTAATCATCCCTTATGAGAAAAGTAGTTTTGATTCTTTTGTCCGTTATAACGTTAGCTAATTTAGTTTTACTTATTATTGCGCTTACCCAGTCTACTTCACCATTATATCCATACCGATTAGTGATTGGGATTTCCTTATTGATGTTTGGAGGTTTTTTAAGACGGCATATATTGCGGTATAATGAAGACTCAAAGGAATAAGCTTTAACTATCTTAATATATCTTCAAAACTCGGTTTAAAATAGTTTGGCCCTTTTAGTACTTTGCCATCTTCGCGGTATATAGGGTTTCCGTCTTCACCGAGTTTGCTCATATTACTTCGTTGAATTTCATCAAACACTTCTTCTATTTTGTGTTGTAGTCCGTGTTCTAAAATCGTTCCGCAAAGTATGTAAAGCATATCACCAAGCGCATCAGCAATTTCTATCAAATCATTATTCTGCACTGCTTCCAGATATTCTTCATTTTCTTCTTTCATCACGTTGAAGCGCAATGTGTTTTTTTGTTCTCCCACATCTCCTTTCATTTCATGACTAA